>JBBTSN010000092.1:0-1795 GCA_038078775.1 Patescibacteria group bacterium
CAAACATTACCAAAGAACTTACCAAGGGCCTGCAGACTGCAGATAAAGAAATGAAAAAGGTTACCGTAGAGGCAGAACAGGCACACGACGAAGAGGCACAAGCAGCAGCGTAAGAAAAATCCCCCACGTTTTGATGCACGTAGGGAACGGTTTAAAACCGTTCCCTACGTGTTTTTACACAGGAATTTGTGCGTGCTTTTTAGCGGCTTCTATAAGCTCAGCTTGAGGAACTACGAGCTGTTCGTCACTTCCAAACACCTTCACCATAATGTCGCCGCCGTCAGCTTCTTTCGCACCAATGACAATGGTCCAGGGGATTTTATTCATTGCGGCGTCTCGAATTTTCTTCCCTACCTTTTCTGCGCTATTGTCTACCTTTACGCGAATACCCACGGCACGAAGATCATCTGCCATTTTCTTTGCCGCAGGAATGAAGTCATCTGACACCGACGCAATACGCACCTGTTCTGGTGCGAGCCAGAACGGGAATGCCCCCGCAAGGTGTTCGATAATGACCGAGGCAAAACGTTCGATAGAACCCATAATTGCACAGTGAATCATGAGAATATCCTCTTTTTCACCTTTTTCGTTTACGCAGGTAAGACCAAAGTTCTTTGGCTGGTTAAAGTCGAGCTGAATGGTTGCGACCTGATGCAAACGACCAATAGAATCCTTTGCCATGAAGTCAATTTTTGGACCATAAAATGCCGCTTCCCCTACTCCGTCCACCCACTCCACACCTTTCTCAACGAGAATTTCGCGAAGCGCGTTTTCTGCCTTGTCCCAATCTTCTGCGGCACCCAGATACTTTTCGGCCTGTGCAGGATCACGGCGAGAAAGACGAGGCTTTAGTGCGAATCCGAATGCACCGTAGAATTTCTGAATGATGTTCCATACGATCTCAGCCTCCTCACGGACCTGAGCAACACGGCAGAACACGTGCGCGTCATCTTGCGTGATAGAAAGCACGCGAGAAAGACCGGAGAGCTCGCCAGACTGTTCGTCACGGTACACCATGGTCGTCTCTGCATAGCGCACAGGAAGATCGCGATATGAACGCTGCTCACTCGCGTAAATTTGCGTGTGATGCGGACAGTTCATGGGCTTCATGGCAAACACGTGCCCTTCGCGTGTTTCGATTTTAAAGAGATCTTCTGCGTACTTTGCCCAGTGACCCGACGTTTCGTACAAATCTTTTTTGGTGATGTGCGGGATGGCCACGCGCTCGTATCCGTAGGCTTTGCGCAAGTCCCACACGAATTGATTGAGCACTTCGCGCATAGCGGTTCCCTTTGGCGTCCAGAGTGGAAGACCTGGGCCCACAAGATCTGAGAACACGAAGAGTCCGAGCTCTTTTCCAAGCTTTCGGTGGTCGCGCTTCTTTGCCTCTTCGAGCATAGTGAGGTGTGCGTCACGCTCAGCTTTGGTTGCGAAGGCTACGCCGTAGATGCGGGTGAGCTGGTCGTTCTTTTCGTTGCCACGCCAGTATGCCCCTGCAACTTTCGTAAGAGTAAAGCACTCTGGGTCGAGATGCGCCAAACCGTCGGCGTGGCCACCGCGACACAGATCGGTAAACGCACCCGATGTGTAGAGTGTGAGGTTCTGACCCTCGCCTGAGAATTCGTCGATGAGCTCAAGTTTATACTTGTTGTCGGCAAATTCCTTGCGAGCCTCGTCTGCGTTTACTTCTTTGCGGGTAAACACATTCCACGACTTCATGATTTCGCGCATTTTTGCTTCGATTACGGGAAGTTCTTCTTCAGAAATCGGTGCCGAAAAATGGAAATCGTAATAA
>JBBTSN010000093.1:0-1236 GCA_038078775.1 Patescibacteria group bacterium
GCCTTTCCTACGCCACTTTGGGGAGGGGTTGTCCCTATCCTTATTTTTATTATTGGAGGAGTTGGTATTGAATTGACGACACATTTTTTTTCGTCCGGGACACTTTCGCAGCTGACGCTTTGGGGATTGTTTAATGCTCTTATTATTTTGCTTATTGGGGGCATGTGGGATGATATAAAATCTCTTCCGCCAAAAGTTTCGTTTTTATTTCCGGTGCTTGGTGCAGTTCTTGCAACCGTCACCGGGATGGGCGTGAGCAAAATTACCAATCCCTTTGGCGATCCGTTTGTTATTACTGCTTCTGTTTCTGCGGTTATTACGTTTACATGGTTGCTTTGCGTAACGTACACCACGAAGCTTCTTGATGGTGTTGATGGTCTTGTTTCTGGAGTTGGTATGGTTGGTACATTGATGATTGCGGCACTCGCGCTTACTGAGCGTTGGTATCAGCCTGATATTGCACTTCTTGCGTTGTTGTTCTTTGTAGTTCTTCTCGGATTCTTTTTGTGGAATGTTGCTCCTGCGAAAGTATTTTTGGGTGAGGCGGGAAGTACGGCAATTGGGTTTACACTCGGTGCACTTTCAATTATGGGAGGAAGCAAATTCGCAACGTTGCTTTTGGTCGTTGGACTTCCTGCGCTTGATGTTGCATTTGTGATGATTCGAAGAATTCGTTCTGGACGTTCGCCGTTTCATGGAGGGGACGGACTTCATTTTCATACGGTTCTTCAACGTTCTGGTTGGTCTGCGCGAAAAATCGTTATGCTGTATATGACGACCGCGTTTCTTTTTGGGGTTACGAACCTTTTGTTTTCTTCTTGGCAGAAGCTCGCCGTGCTTATTATGTTAGGAATCCTGGCGCTTTTTGGCATGATTTTCTTTTCGCGAAAGATCGCATAGTAATTTTTTTAGACATTTGTTACCGTTGTTTCGCCTAACTTCAAGGAGGCGGTTCATGCATTTGCATCAGTTTCCGACGGTGGATTTGCGGGATGCTCGCGCGAGCGACTTTCCGCTTCGGGTGAAGGAAGGGTTCTTGACCCAGGGCTTTCTGGCGATCAAGGGTCATCGGGTTACGCGTGAGCTCATGGAAGAGGCCGAGTATCTCACCGCCGAGCTCTTCACACGCTGGACTCCGGATGAGCTCGAGGCGATGTTCGGTCGTCCCGACCTCTTCCGTCAGCGCGGCGTGAGCAACTTTTCCGAGCAGGCTGCGGCTGCGAAGCCGGGGCAGGC
>JBBTSN010000094.1:0-857 GCA_038078775.1 Patescibacteria group bacterium
GGAACATAATAAATACCCCACAACACTCAACGAGCTCGTAGGGGAAACAGATGGACATAAAGAAGTGATTGCTGTCCCAGTTGATATTGTCACCGAACAACCATACAAGTACACACAAACAGAAAACGGCTACACACTCCTCTACCAAATGCCCGAATCATCAGAAAAAGACACATTCGACTCCGATAATAAAACCGTTGATGGATTAAACACCGCAACCGATCTTCTCTTCTCAGAAGAAGGCGCAAAACTCACCGATAATGACGAAGACGGCGTCTCACTCTATGATGAAGTGATTATTTACGGAACAAGTGACGGGAAAACCGACACCGACGATGATGGCTATTCCGATGCATTAGAGATAGAACTTCACTACGATCCACTCATAAATGCCGAAACAGGGAGGGCGTATAAGCAACTTATTATCACACCTATCGAATAACACACTTCACTCAATCCTGAGATTATCGATCTGTAGATCGTACAAAGAACACACACACCCGTTTCTTCATTACGAATCAAACATTCTGGTTGTTGTAACGTTTCGTAAATCATAATGATCAGTAATACACCGAAGAGAATAAGTCCACAGATAATCATGTTTCGTTGAGACATAGAAATATTATATACAATTTTTTCCCCTCCAATTAATGCTGGATGTCGTATACATACAGCGAGAGATCCTTGCCGAAGATGAAAAGTTTCTGTATACTCGCTCAGCAAAAGATAGCGTTATTATAGTATAAATAAGCCATAGGGGCGTCGTATAATGGTAGTACAGAGGTCTCCAAAACCTTTTGCGCGGGTTCGATTCCCTCCGCCCCTGCCACAAAAAATTCTGCTAGCAATGGCAGGAT
>JBBTSN010000094.1:867-7760 GCA_038078775.1 Patescibacteria group bacterium
CCACGAGAGACGATCATCGAAAGGTGATCGTTTTTCGATTGAAGAAAAGGGTAACTTTAGCGAAAAAATCGGCTCTCCATCCGTAAGTTTCGAGTTCGATAGTAAAAATTGTGCTAATTCACGTTTTTCATCAGGAGTTGCCATTTTTGCCAGTTTTTCGGCGTTTTCTGCAAGTTCCAAAATCCTACAGCCGAATTCGTAATAACTGATGTCTGCACGATTATGTTTCCCGATGCGCTCATCTAAACTTTCGAGCTGTTTGGTGTAATCAGAAAAACGTCGATCATAATCTGCTTCCGAGATTCTCCGATCAAGTCGATCTTCATACATCGCATCCATGCGCTTCTTGAGACGCGTTTGCTCTTCAACAAGTGCCTCAAACGCCTTATCTTGCCCTTCGCGCTTCTCCGAGAGAGATTGTTTGAGTGCGGCGGCAACAAATGCCACGCCAGCGTCACTAATTTTCAAAATGTTCGTAAGCTTATCAAAACGCTCACTAATTTCTTCCTCCTTAGCCCACGGTTGACCACATTTCGTTTTGTATTGCGTGCAATGATAGTAGTTATATAAACCCTTCGCCTTCTCAGCAGTCACTGATCGAGCACAAACGCCACAAGTAAAAATCCCCTTATACGCAAAAGGAATGACGTTGTGTTCCTTGCGTAAGTTAAGATTTCGTCCATTGAGGACATCTTGCACCTTTGCCCACAGCTCAGAGGCTATGAGAGGCTCGTGCGTGCCTTGTATCACCCTCCCCGTCCATTCAAACCTTCCAATATAGAACGTATTGACGAGGCATCGCTGAATTGTTGAAACATAAAGCTTTCCGCTTTTAATGACGGGCGGAAGCTTAAGTGCAAGCCCGTCGTCTTCCAGCTTCGTAATGAGCGACTTCATCGAATACATTCCCGAAGCGTAATACTCGAACATTTTAACGATGAGCTGACGATTATCAGGATCAGGCACAATGATGTTGTGTTTCGAATTGTGCGGGTCTTTACCGTTGAGATATCCGAGTGGAGCTTGTCCTGGATACTCGCCATGCGACAATTTGATATCGACTCCTTTTTGTACCTCTTCCTTGAGGTTATCAATGAATCCCTTCGCCATGACCGTCTTGATGCCGTACATCGCTTTATCCGATGATCTGCTACTTTTTCCAATTGAGCTCCCTTCCTTCACAAAATACACCGTCACACCAAACTTCTCCGTCAACTCTTCAATCGCGACATAATCGGTAAAGTTCCTATGCAAACGATCCGTTTTTTCAACAAGAATACCCTCAATCTTCCGTTCCTTTACATACGCGATCATCGCCGCGAACTCCTTTCGTCCGCTCGTCTTTGCCGTTTCTGATTCCTCAAACTCTTTCACAATATCAAAGCCGTTTTTCCGCGCAAAATCGTATAAACAAAGCCTCTGCGCTTCGGGGGAGAATCCCTGATCCGCCTGTTCTTTGCTCGACACTCGCACATACATGACGGCTTTCTTGAGCATAATGATTAAATTGACATGCCAACCGTAACTAAATCGAATTTTCCAATAAATGTCTTATGATCTGTATCGTTATACCTTGAGTATCTATCGCCCTGATTGTTTTTTCCGCCCAGCTCCCCCGCGATGTGCGAGTTCAACGCCATGCCCGCCGCATACCCCAATCCAACCGGTACTGCATTACCGATCTGCTTATATCTTTGCGGAAGTTTTCCAGCAAAAATCCAATCGTCTGGAAACTGCTGAATTCTGGCATATTCCTGAACCGATAAAGGACGAAGTTTGTCCGGGTGACAAAGCATCGTAGCCGGCATAATCGGACTCGTCAGAATGGTAGGCGACGGCTTCTCCCATGCAAGCCTTCTAAAGAATCCTGTTTTCCCGCCCTGTAACTTATACGCTCCCCCCAGCGCTTTTTTCTGATCCTCTATACCAAGATGCTTCCAGTATTGGCCCGCCTTCAGCTTTTTGAGAAAGTTTTTGTGCTTATCGCGCAGCTCTACGTACTCCATTTTTTCTTCCTTTAGTCCGGTGAAAGCTTCTTTAATAGACACCCACTTTTTTCCGATGACTCCGTCCTTTGAGTGAGTCGGCTTAGGAAGTTGAATTTCGTTTTTAAGACTGGTGCCAAACATCAAGATACGCTCCCGCTTCTGAGGAACGCCATAGTTTGCGCTGTCGAAAAGTGCAAAACTTACGTTATATCCTAAATCACCAAATTCTTTATAGAGAAAATAGATTAACCCTCCTTTCTTTCCGAGAACATGCCGGTATTTTTTCTCGTCGAAGCCTTCCGGAATAAAATCAATCTTTGCGTAAAGTAACCCACGTACATTTTCCAATAAGAATGTTTTCGGTTTAATGTCTTTAACTAGGCGGAGAAACGATAGAATGGCGTTGCCCCTCGTATCCCTAAGGGATCTTCGTGCACCCGCCGTACTAAATGCCTGACAAGGAGGGCCGCCAAAAATAAGATCAACTTCTTCTTTTTTTAGCCCACCGGCAAGCAATAAATCCTCAGCCGTGACATCATTAACATCGCGACAAATAATTGGTGTCTCTGTATTCAAACGGATCGTTTCAGCAAAAATTGGATCAATCTCGTTACAGACTCGAATACGAAATCCAGCCCTTTCGATTCCAAGATCTAAGCCCATGGCACCCGAAAAAAGCGAAATAGCATTCATATGCTTAGAGATAGTCTTCATATACATCTTCAAGGGTCTTATCTCCGTTCTTCGTCTTCCATTCCCCAACCAGTCTTGCAAGTCGATCCTTTAGATGTTCGCTAAAAGTTTTGGACGTAATGTACTCAGAAGATTGATCGAGAATGTTAAATAGCTCACGATGAAAATTCTTTTCTCCAGAAATAAAGTCCCAAAGCTCTCTTCCGATCAGAATGCTGTTATCAAAGTCATTTAGATTATCTTTGATCTGTGAGGATATTCTCTTTTTTGTTCCGTAAGTCATTCCCAAAATAAAAGATGAATTAGGTTCCCGTTCACGATATGTATTTATAACCTCGTTTAAACTATTCACCATATCGACATTCATGGTGTTTGGCCCACTTTTTACCTGAATGTAAAACTTCTTTTCCCCAACATATTTCTGTAAATCTGGACGTCTTCCAGCTCTATCTGTATTTTTTTCAAGAAATCTCTCGGCTCCGCATCTAGCTAAAAGACTCTCAACGGTTGTACCCCAAGAAGTCACGATTGATCGCGTTACAGATTGATACAAATTAAACTCCAATACTTCCTCTGGTGTCTTAAAATCAAGAACTTGCATTAAAAATGGATTGATATCCAAATTTGAAAGCGCTACGGACTCTAAAGTATTTATCTGCGAAAGGAGAAAATCTTTTCCAATAAGATAGACCCAAGCTGTTCTTACATTTTTAAAATCAAGAAACTCTCTTTGTTTAAACTCAATTTCTTCTATCTGTGCCGCAGAAAAAATTTGCTTCCCGTTCGCTTTCTTTAACTTGGATAACTTTTCAGGGTCAGCGTTAAGAAATGCGATCCAATCTCCATCTAAAAATTCAGCCAATGAATACGCCTTGCTAGGCCCGACTCCTTTAACTTTCTTTACCAATTCAGCGATAAGATCTACTGAATCCGTTTGATTTTTTTCTTCCATATTTCAATTTAGGTTTTTACACTCTCAAGAAATCTATCAAATTCTCTTTTTGTGATTCTATATTCTTTTCCAATTTTATGTGCCTCCACTTTGCCTGATTTTATGTAGCGATAAATGGTCATAGGATTGACCCGTAACCTTTCCGATAACTCCTCGACGAGATAAAAATCTGGTAATTCTTTCATATATATCATTTTACAATAGTTTACACCTCCCCCGAATCATCAGCAACGCTACCGACGAGGATAACCTCGAGTTTCTTTGGTAACACGGGACGAAATGCAATGAGTTTGCGTTGAAGGTATGGCACAACGCCAACAATGTCCTTTTTCGCCTCTACCTTCGCCAGAACCGTCTCTACAGCCTTCTTGTAGCGCGTTACCGTGGCTGGAGATGCTTCGCGCTTCAAATCAGCCACAACGCGCTTGATTCCGTGATCACGAACGCGGTGTGCAAGGTAATATAAAACAGCACCATCACGAAAATCTCTGGCGTATTCCTCGATGAGATGGTGAAGCTCAACATCTTTGAGATCACTCAAACGCACGAGGCGATTGAAGCCTTTGACGTACACGCTTTCAAATGTGCGAATAAGGCACGATTTCGCAATGTGCGTCTTTGCCGCTTCCTGCAACGTGTAATCTTTCTTTTTTATGGCGTCGGAAAACTGGCGCAACGTCGCATCCACGGTTTGCTTCTTTTGGAGTGAAAGCTCAATGCGTAATGCACCCTTCGTCCATTTTCCAGCCTTGTATTGCCGTGCGATCTCCTGTTCCAATTTCGTTTTGCCGTTCGCCACGATCTCATCAAACTTGTCGTACAAAACAAATCCCTGTGACGAGTTGAAGTATTTCAAATAAAAACCATCTCCCCCGTCGTGATAGTCCCGACGATTGAAGTCCGAAGATTGCTTCGCGTCGTACGGCATAAGCGCACGAAGCATTTGCGCGGTTGTTCCAAATGTTGGGCTAATTTGAAGAATCTTTGAATAGTCGATGCGATATACAATTGCTCCCAATATATTTTCAACGGTTACATCAACTTTTATTTCCTTGAGCGTATCGGCAAGCTTCTGTGCGGCAAGGGGGAGTAACCGTTCATCCAGATCAAAAATGCTTGTTCCGAAGAGAAGTTTGGGAAATGATGCCTGAATAACAAGCGTCCGTGTTTTTGGAACAAAATAACCACCCTTTATTTTACGAGAATTTTCTTCGATGTGAACCTGCGGAAAATATCTTCCCTCACTAGCGCAATGTTTTGGATAGTCCGTGTAGCGTGTGGTGATGCGTCCGAATATGCCAAACTTTCCTTTGAGCTCGTGATGCTTTGCTTTCGTGAAAAACTCCTCGGAGTAGGTAACGAAATTCGTGATGTGAATAGTTGCGGTGTCGATCATACAAGTTGAGGTTTAGGATTGGTACGATTATCGATACCAAGGAGTACTTCAAATGCCCCGACCAAATTTCTTGTCGCTTCGGGTATATCTTCAAGGGAGAGTCCAAGCTCGTCCACAAAGTATTTTCGCGCTAATTCTTCGAGATTTGGTTCGCATTCAGGCAACATAAAAACTCCGAGCTGGAATATCAGCCATTAAGGCTGTTTCGCGCGGAGCTGTGAACAAACTCGATTGAGCACACGACAAGGTTGCTCTATACTTTGAATGTTCGTGGGTAGTAGCTCCGCGTTTACGCAGCTATTATTGATAAGCCGTCTGTTTCCGCAGGCGGTTTATTGTTTTATTTTATCTTTGTGTTTCTCAAAGCAAATCTTCATCATTGACTCTGAAACGTTGAAACATTGGGCAAGTGCGTATGGTGTCGGTTCTTTGCATAGATTTTTTCTATGTTTAAGATATTGGCTTTGGAATAGAGGGAACGGTACAAGATAATTGTTAGCAAAATGATGAGCTACACTTTCGATGATCGCATCTCGTTCCTCTGGATCAGCAACGCCTTCCATATCAGACTTGAAGTCCCAATCCAGTCGTTGAAAGATATGTCCCCATTCGTGAGCAATAGTAAACCTCTGTCGTTGTGGTGAGATGCTCGGGCTTTGATCGTAAAAGATGTATATCGTATCTTTGCCAATAAAATGACAACCCTCTCCAACCTCATTCTTTTCATGTCTTTCGGGGATTATGTCTGGCGGAAGAGCGTTAATGTCTCCGTATTCCACAGTGAATCCTTCAACGTATTGTTCAAGCGGTGTGAAGAGAATTGGGAAGTCAATTTCTTTAGCGTTTCCGAACACTTTCAAGATGATGTTGTAGAAGTGACAACGCCACTTAAATACCAATGCGATATAGAGGGGGGAGTAACTCTTTCCATATCGTTCTTGAGCGATGTTTTGCCGTAATACCATATCGCTATGGCTTATTGCCTTGCTCGATGAAATCAACATACGAAACAACTTGTTTCACTTGATTTTCATTGAGCTTGCGTTTGCGCAATGCACTTGCAAGGGCAAGGTTGGCTTTTGGCGTTGAGCTATCGTTGAGCAAACCAACGGCTTCGAGGAAATCACGGAACGTCATACCGAGACCTTTGGCGAGTTGCTGGCTTTTGTCGATAGACAAAGTGCCGTACTCGTTGGCTTCAAGTTTGTACACAAAAGCAGGAGAAACTCCCGCCTTTACAGCGAGCTCATTCTGGGAGAGGTCGGCATTTGTGCGAAGTTCCCGTAATTTTGCTCCAAGTGGTAGCATAGAATTTTGATTAAATAATCTATAGTACTACAGTATAGTAAATACTATACTTGAGTCAAGAGTATGTAATTGCACTCCCCCAGCCAAATATACGAACAGCAACAGCAGGGAAAATACGCATGCACTGACACGACACCACCCGATCAATAATTCCGAGCTCGTCCGTCAACCCCTGCCAAATAAAAATCACGGCTAGATACCGTAGTTTTTATTTTGTTTGAGGATGAGGAGCTCACTCATACATAAGCAGGATGTGTGTGAATGAGGTGGAGATAGTTGATCATTTGAGAGCATTATTTCTGTGTAATGCTTGTTTTCTACCCAAGCAACATGTGTATTTTTTTGACAAATAGGCGAAAATCTGGTATTTTCTTTGGTCGCTTTGCGGCAAAGAACGTCGCTCATTTTCACCTGGGACGGGTACATCGAATGCGTTCACTTCGTTTGTCTGAAATCGGTAACGGTACCTTCGTGGTAGGGCTCACGGGCTCCATGCAGTCCTGGAAGCAGGAGCTGCGCCCGGTGTTCGAGGAAGAGGGCTGGCGCTACGTGGATC
>JBBTSN010000095.1:0-1796 GCA_038078775.1 Patescibacteria group bacterium
TCACCTATTCCTCCGAAGGCGACTATCAAAACTATAACATGACGGAAGTCTCGTCAATACGGCTAACCAGCCGCGTCCTCATTTACAAAACTCATTACCTTTTCTTGAATATCTTCCAACTTCACCAAACCCGAATCAGCAGAATGCCGCTCTTTCCATTCAACCGAACTCTCTTTCAATGTTTTTTCAGAGACAACCAAACGAAGGGGAATGCCGATCAAGTCCGCATCAGCAAACTTCTCCCCAGCCGAAGCGCCCTCACGATCGTCCCAAAGGACTTCAACCCCTTGTGACTCGAGCTCATCGTGCAATGACGAAGCGGCATCAAGCACTCGCTGTTTGACCGTTTCATCTTTGGATCCAAGGCTCACCAGGTGCACAGAAAACGGCGCCACACTTTTCGGCCAAATAATTCCCTTCTCATCATGGCGAGCTTCGACGATCACTCCCATCGTGCGCGAAATGCCAATCCCATAACAACCCATGACCGGAAAATTCATTTCCCCATTTTCTTCTTGATAGCCCAAGTCAAAATCTTTGCCGTATTTTGTACCAAGATCAAAGACGTTACCGACTTCCGAAGCACGCCCAGCAACAAGATGCCCGTCGCCACACTTGGCACAGGTATCCGTTGCTTTAACTTTGGCAATCTCGACGTTCACGCAAAACTCACACGCATCGCAATACAAAATATCGTCTTCACCAGCATCGGTTAAGACCATGAATTCATAAGAAATTTTGGTGCTAAACGCCCCGCCGGAACCTTCGGTCACTTTTGCTGTGAGCCCAAGGCGCGAGTAGATTTTCAAGTAAGCCTGTTTAGCTGTCGCGTAAAAGCGCTCAAAATCTGCCTGATCGCGATGAAAGCTGTACATGTCTTTCATGAAGAATTCGCGACCACGGAGAATTCCTGATTTTGCACGAAGTTCGTCGCGAAACTTCCAGTGGATCTGATACACCGCTTTAGGAAAATCTTTGTAGGTTTGCACGCGACTGAGCACGAGCGGGGTGACCACTTCTTCTTCGCTCTGCCCGAGGGCGTATTCCTTTTCTGTCCGACTTTGAATCTTAAAGAGCACGTCGATGTTGTTCCATCCGCCAGTCTTCTCCCAAATCGCTTTGGGGTGCAGCATTGGCATCAACACTTCTTGCCCCCCGATGTTATCCATTTCTTCGCGGACGATCTGTTCAACCTTCCGAAGGACGCGGAGTCCGAGCGGAAGGTAGCTATAGACACCTGCCATCAGCTGTTCGACAAAACCAGCCTGGGTCAAAAACTTGGCGTTGGCGGTTTCGGCGTCTGCCGGAGCGTTCTTGGATGTTCGAACAAAGGATTGAGAATAGCGCATAGTGGTCAAAAGTGTATCTCGGTGGCGCGGTTTATGCAATCTGGCACAGAAAGAGACGGGCGGGGTTCTTTGTGTGGAGAAGGGTAGGCGGCGGGGTGCAGAATAGGGTGAAAAGGGCGCCCTAGAGATCCACGCCCACCTTTCTTATCGCGAGTCGGTTGCAATAAAAAAGTATTGCCTTTTTGCGTATTTCATAAAACCTGCGGGCAGTTTTACACTAAGTTGAGCGTTCTTTTTTGATCAAAACGTATCCAACTTGTCCCCAGCCTGCTCTTGCCTTATTGCAAGTGACTTGCAATAATAAATACAGTGACTTCTCCCCCACTATGCCTCAAACCCCTCAGCACTACTGCGACATCGAAGAACTCTTCTCAGAGCTTCAGATGCGCACCACCAAACAAAAGCATGCTCTCTTCGACGTATTAACCCGCGGTCGAACATGGAGCG
>JBBTSN010000096.1:0-13393 GCA_038078775.1 Patescibacteria group bacterium
TACGCTTACAAAAAACTATATGGAGGATGCCCAGTTGCTGCTTGAAAAATGGAAAGTGCAAGCATCCCCACGCCCACCAGAACTGCAGAAAAAGAAAACTTCATAGAGCGGGAACATGAAGAACCTCTGCCTCCCACCAAGTATCGCTCGCAATAAAAGGTTCAACTTTTATACGGTAAAAGGGGGACGGATCCGCATCAATTACCTCACGAACCGTACCAAGAACAAATCCCCGTATAACTCCCTGTCCTAAACCGCTCGTCACGAGCGTATCGCCCACCTGCACATCACTTCCCTTCGGAACATACGAAAATTCAAGCCAGGCTCCGCCCGTTCCCGAAACAATACCCACGGTTGCTTCTTTCCCTAAAACCATAGCCGGAATTGCGCTCTCACTATGCGTAATCATACGAACAACCGCAAGGTCATTATTCGCCTCAAGAACAACACCAAAAAGAATTTTTCCAACACCCACTCCCTCCCCCACCACAAACGGTTCACCATCCATTTTCCACACAAGAACATGCTGTTCATCTCCCCCATACGCTCGCGCAACAACCTGCACAGACAGTGTACGAATGGGTCCTACGTCACTTGAAAGAAACGTGGCAACCTGCTCAGCAAGATGCGCCTTTTCTTCAGCACATAACGCGAGCTCATACTCTTCAAGGGCTTCGTTCAAAAAGACATAATGAAACGCCTGAGTAACACGTGTTGTTACACGAACAACCTGCGATTCAACATGCAAAAGAAACGATCGCGTTGGGGGAAGAACACGAAAAGCGATGTAGAGCAAAAACGGAAGAAAAATACCCGCCGCAAGGAGGAATCTCCGGAGTATGCCTTCAGGAAGTCGAAATCTCCGAGGCATACACTAGGAAGAAAAGAATGCGTCTTGTGTAGAAGGAAGTGCAATACCCTTAAGAAGGGCATCATCCCCTAAAAGCGCGGCCGCACCGCGCACGTTCACGGTCATCGGGTCATCAATCACACGCACCGGAATCGCGGTTTCACGCGCAATCGTTTTCTCAATACCCCGCAAAAGCGAAGAACCGCCAACAAGCACGACACCGTGTTCATAAATGTCTGCAACAAGCTCAGCAGGCGTTACCTCGAGCGTTGCCTTAATGCTGCTTAAAATAACCGAAACATTTCTTTGCAAAGCTTCACGAACCTCAGCTTCTTTTAAGATAATCTGCTTTGGAAGACCGGTTACCAAATGACGACCACGCACCTCCATTTCATAGGGCGTTCCCGTATCCATCGTGCTCCCGAGGCGCCACTTCACTTCTTCGGCAACTTTCTCTCCAATGAGTAAACTATACACATCACGAACATACTGCGTAATGTTTCTGGTCATTTCTTCACCCGCAACCGAGAGCGTGCGAGATGTCACCACGCCTCCAAGCGAAACAACCGCAATTTGCGTCATGCCTCCCCCAATGTCCACGATCATCGAACCCACACTCTCCATAACCGGAAGTCCTGCACCAATAGCAGCCGCAATCGGACTTTCCACAAGCGTTACCATGCGTGCTCCCGCAGAAAGCGCCGCATCTTCAACCGCCTTTCGTTCAACCTCTGTAGTTTCAAGCGGAACGGTCATTACCATCCGAGGGCGAGGAAGCGGCGTAGGAACATCAGCGTGCACGCGATCAATAAAGTAGCGTAGCATTTTCTCGGTAATTTCAAAATCCGAAATAACTCCCTTAAGCATGGGACGGATAACCTGCAAATGCGCCGGGGTCTTTCCAAGCATGTCTCGCGCTGAGGTACCAACCGCAACAATCGCCTGCGAACGAGTATTTATGGTAACCAAAGAAGGCTCGTGGATAACGATGCCTCGATCTTTTACCGCAACGCGGGTATGAGATGTCCCCAAATCAACAGCAATATCTTGAGAAAACTTGGCTAACCAGCGCTCAAACATAAGAGAAGTGTAAAGTTGAGAGTTGTTAGTATGAAGTGAAAGGTAGTTATTTCTGGTAAATATCAAAAAACACCACTCACTTCAGCACTACAAACTCTAAACTTCTTTACTCTTCCCGACTATCCCACTTATCCCCGCCTCAGCACCCGCTCAACATGACGCTCTTCCCACAATAAAAGCACAAATTCTACGGCACCAATAACGAAAAATGCACAGAAAAAGAGTGCGGGAGAAAAAAGCTTGCTCGCAAGCGCAATACACCCCGCAACCACAATCAATCCAAGAAACGTTCCCTGACGAAGTGAACGTACAAGAACCCGCAAAACACCGGCCTCGTCGTGCGCCTCAACCTTTCGGGAACGAATAAGCGTTCCGAGTGTTGAACCAAGTCCGGTAACCGTAAAGAAAAGTGTAAGATAGAATGCAAAAAAGCCAAACATTCCAGCAGTAAATGGATTGACGCTCACCAAAACCACACACCAGCCAATGCTTGCGGCACATGTTCCAGTAAGAAGAATGAGAAGATATTCGCGGAGGGACATGGAGCAAGTATACACGGAGTGAAGGAGCCGGCGTCATCCCGACGCCAGGAGGGATCTCTCACCTTTTTAAAAAAACTGAAATGAGTCTTTTAAAGGGGTGGGATTGAGTGATGGTACGCGGCGTCTTGTTGCGGGCGGATGGGTCAGATACCCTAGACGTCACCCTTCTCGTATAAAAATACAAAAGTTACATTTTATAGTTTCTTGCTATCCAACAAGAAACTATACTTTTTATGGTTTTCACGGCTCTTTTTACAAAAAAGTAACGTAAAGGTTACATTTTGAACCCTCCCTCCCAACCCATTACCAGAATTACCTCCTCCTTAATTCTTCCCCCCAATCCTTCTTCTTAATTCTTTTCTTCACCTCACAACCTATAACCCGAATTCATTTCACAAAAGAGCTCTTCGGTAGAGGTGGGCGTCGGGCTCGCCCGTAGGGCTATACCCGAGGGGATGACAAGGGCACATCAATTCACAACCCGCTTCCACGCTTCAGGTCTCAGCACACACTGCGCACGAAGCGTGAGCGCAGGAAAATCGCTTATCAAAGCCTGACACACCGCATCCGCAACACCCTGCGCATCAAAACGAGCCGCTGCATTCTTACACGCAAACGTAATCGTACTATCGGCATAAGAAAGCACGATAAGATCATTCTCAAGCGGCGTACCTCCAACAAGCCGCATCAGCTCCCCCTGTGCAGTTGCAACAATGTCATGCGCAGTCAATTGGTCTTTAATACCATGTCGCTTTGCAAACGACGAAAGCATTTTACTGATTGAACGAGGATTTTTCATACTTCAGTTGAAATAAGCTCAATAAGCTGCGTGGTCACCTCAGGGATAGAACGCGATGCATCACAGAAAAATGTAGGGATCTTCGCCTCCTGTACTAGCCATACAAATAGTTGCTCATCCATCTCACGAAAAATACGAAGCCTTGTTGCAATCGTCTCCTCTTCATCATCTTCTCGTTTCCTCAACAAAAGTCGCTTGCGAGCTTCTTGTTCAGAAACATCAAGAACAAGAACTATCGTCGGCGTATCATGCGTAAGATATTCCTGAAAACTCTCAATCCTTCTTGGATAGTTAATAATAACGTAACCGTTTTTTTGCACTTCTTCCGAAAGAATGTGCGATTTCATCAACTTCCCAGCAACACCATTCGGCACAATCTCCCCCCGCTCAACATACGGTGCAATAACTTTCCCCAAATCACTTTGAGATACAACTTCTTTACGCAAAAGATCCCCCGCAGAAAAATGCGCCAAATGAAAATACTCCGCAAGCTTTACCGCCTGAGTACTCTTTCCCGCACCAGGCTTTCCAAAGAGAAGGATTTTTAATGACATATCTTTAGTTAACAATAGGTGATAAATTCTGCAAAACAAATTTTCCAAAAACCTGAAACTGTTCTTCTTTTAACGACGATATCGGAACCCACCGAGGCTTCTCGGCTTCCATTTCATGAATATCAGGTGTCGACAATGCAAAACTTACCGGAGAACACCTATAAAAGAAAGCGTGCACATGCCATGCTTCGTCAGTAGGATTATAGTAACAACAATTCTCATCTACTCCCACAAGCTTCTCAACATTCACTTCAATCCCACACTCCTCATAAATTTCCCGACGAAGCGCATCCTCGATCTTCTCTCCTATATCAATTCCTCCTCCAGGCAACGAATACTTTCCCGTGCTTTTCGTATTACACAAAAGAATATTTCCTTCATGCACAATCAAGCCATACACCGACGGACGAAAAGCAATACGATCGGCAGGAATATCTATTTTCTGCCCAAACAAGTCATTACATGAAACTATTTTTTGCATATATGTCGTCATCATCGTCATGCCGGACTTGATCCGGCATCCAGAGCTTTTTCGCTGGACCCCGGGTCGGTGCCCGGGGTGACGATGTGCGTTTAACCAAGCTTCGCAGCTGGACAAATATCTTTAAAGTCACAATGTTTACATACCCTATCAGAAGGCGTGGCGGTAAAATCTGATGCCTTGAGATCACTTACTGTTTCAATAACCATTGATCGCAGCTTCTCTTTTTCTTTCTCAGTAGGCGTAAATGAAACGGTGCTTCCATTTTCTAAGTAATAATAAGTGAGCTTCAACACCTTCAGCGGAGGATTAAAACACTGTTCAGCGGCAAGTGCGTACATCACGAGCTGTCGCTTATCATCCCACGCAAGTTCATCTTTAGGAACTCCCGTTTTATAATCGATGATTTCGTAGCCGCCTTCAATGGCGTCGATGCGGTCGATACGACCTTTAAGCACCACATCCTCTACGCGCAAATGAAAACCACATTCAAGCTTCCACGGCTTCGGTGTCTCGGCTCGCATCTGTTCATAAAACGTTTTACATATCTCTCTTCCCTTCTCGCGATATTCTGTCTTTACTTCAGGAGACGGATACCATTCATCAATAAACGTGGCTTCATATATTTCAAGAAGCGTCGCAAGTGTTGGAATTTTTACCTGCGCTTGCGCCTGCATATCCTGAAGTTGTTCAAGATACTTTTGCAACGTTCCGTGCATGGTTTGCCCAAATGAAAACTGATGCTTTCCAAACGTAGGAATTTTTAACAAGTGCGCATACTTATACTGCAAAGGACACGTGGTAAACGCCGCAATTTGAGAAAAGCTCATTTCTTCAGGAAGAGAGAGGAGCGTATGTTGCTCACGTTCATAAGATCCTGAGCTCTGCGAAGGATCCTTCCTATCGTCAGGATCATGCTCAGGATCTTGCGCGGCTGCCTCACGAAGCGCACGGTCTCCCCGCTTTTCAGGTCGCGTCTTATCAATATCAAGCTCCAATAAAAACCGTGACGGCTTACGGGTTCGTGCTCCCCCGTAATCATCTGCCGAGAGCAAAAATAATCCTTCCTTTGCACGTGTCATCGCAACGTAAAACAATCGACGCTCTTCAGCAATATGATCATCAAGTTCTGCGATAAACGGAACAAGCCCGGGAGGAAGCGGCAAAAACTCCGATCGAGAAACCGAAGGAAAACGCTGCTCAACCAAATTCACCACAAACACATACCGAAATTCCAAGCCCTTTGCGCTATGCACGGTCATCATCTGCACAACATCAGGTCCCGCTTCTTCATCTTTCGGAAGCGAACCTTCTTCGCCCGCTTCGCGCTCAGCGTCAAACTCCTCTAAAAACATCGAAAGCGACGCCTCACCAGGATTTGACTCAACAAATCGCTTCAATCGACCCAAAAACTCTTCGACATATTGAAACTGCTCTTTCTGCACCATTTCCGGCAAACCTTTAATGTCACCCAGCAATCCAGACTTTTTAACAATTTCAATAAATATCTCCGCCGCAGAACAGCGACGATTCTTTTCGGCAAACACTTTCTGCATCTCCAAAAACTCAAGTAGTCTCTCCCGCCCCCCCGAACTTACCCCAAACATTTCATTATCCCTTTGCATCGCATCAGCAAACGAGTACGCCTTTCTGCGTACAAACGAAAGAAGCTCATGCACATCAGGCGGTGAAATTCCCAAGCGTGGATGCGTAATAATGCGATACCACGCCGTATTATTGAGTGGATCAGCCGTGATACGAAGATATGCAAGCAAGTCGATAATAAGCGGCTTGGTATACAGCCCAGAAGACGATGCATGCACATACGGAATACCGTAGCGATCAAACGTTTCCAAAAATGGTGCGAGCGGATCATGTGCGCGCGATAAAATACAAAAGTCTCCCCAAGAAGCAGAGCCCGAAGTAACGCGTTCAATAATTTCGTGCGCAACCGCCTGCACTTCATCTTGCAACGTGTCTGCGTGAATATGCGTCACAAATCCCTCCCCCTCTTGATGCGATCTTAGTTCTTTCGAAATGTTCTCACTTATCTCTAGCCGATGCGGATCATTTTTACGAATAAGTCGATACGCCGCATCAAGCACCTGTTTTCCGCTGCGATAATTCTCGGTTAACACAAAACGCTGACAATCAGGAAAGTCTGTTCGAAATTGAAGAATGTTTGCAAGTGCCGCACCACGAAACTTATAAATAGATTGATCATCATCTCCTACAACCGTCACATTTCTTTTTTCTCCCACCAGCTGCTTTACAAGCATGTATTGAATCGAGTTCGTGTCTTGAAACTCATCAACAATCACATACTTATACTGCAATCGGTATAACGCTAAAATATTCGGACGATGCGAAAAAAGCTGCTGAACGCCTAACAGCAAACCGCCAAAATCAATCGCACTTTCTTCAGCGAGAATTTTTTCGTAGAGAGTGTACGCTCCTGCAAGCTCTTTCCACTTCGTAAGCTCAAGACGAGCCTCAAGGGGCAGCTGCGCAAATCCCTCAGGCGTTCCTCCTGTTTGCTTTTGCCACAATTCTTCTACATGCTCGACGTATTTTTCCGCGATAACACCCTCATCTTTACACCGCGAAAAATGCTTGAGCATTTCACGCAGAAACTTCGTAGGATTTCCTCGAGGGCGAAAATAATCAAGTTCAAAACGTTTCAAATGCTTTCGCAGCAACAACCATGCATCAGTCTCCGTTAAAATACGCATGTTGCCAGGAAATCCCATTTCAAGCCCATGACGCGATAAGACACGTTCACAAAATGCATGAAACGTACAAATACTCGTATCAACGTAGCCAATCGGAAGCAAGCGATCAACACGCTCTTCCATTTCTCGAGCGGCCTTCTCAGTAAACGTAAGCGCCAAAATTTCATCGGGCTTCGCTTTTTCCTCAGCCAAAAGCCACGCAATACGCCGCGTAATCACCATGGTCTTCCCTGTTCCCGCCCCCGCAATAATCATCTGCGGCCCATCAGGTGCCGTAATCGCCGCAAGTTGCACCTCATGCACCCCCTCGAGAAGAGAATCTTTCCAAGAATTCATAGGGCTAAAGATAAGAGATAAAAGACGACAGACAGCAGATGACAAACGACAGACGGCAGACATCTTTTATCTTTTATCTGCCGTCTGTCGTCTTTTTCACTCACCCTACACTCCTCCTACTGCATCGACCATCAACGAAAGCGCATCGGCATACATAAACCAACAACCATACACCGTCATACCCACTAAAAGCACCGCGGCAACGCGTGCGCCCCACACATCAGAATACTTTGGCTCAGCCTCACTCCATGCACGAAAAACACGGCACGAGAGCGTATAGGTCGCGTACACAAGAATTGCACTCGAGATACACGCAACAAGCGGCATCATTTGGATTCCATAACCAACACTAAGTGCGTACGGCACAAACAGTGGGCTTACAAACGGAACGCCCGCTACAACCGCAACTGCGTATTTTCTCACATCAGGCTTCAGCCACACTCCTCCATGTGCAAGCAAAAAAAGCGTTCCAACGAACACCAGCATCATGATCATCATGAGCGCAGGAATGGCACCAGCCGGACCGTAACCCATAGAAACAAGCGCCATCGCCAAAAGAAGAACAACCAAACTATCCGAAACACCTTCTTGCACACGAAGATATTCAACAAGAGTAATTCCTGCAAACAAGCCAAAAAGCAAAAGCATTTTTTGCACAAAAAGCTCACCCGATGCACCTCCCCACGCAGAAAGCGTTAAAAAGTGGGGAAACAAGGCCGCAGGCAAAAACACACGCATCATAAGACGCTGTCCATTTGGAAGACTCGCGATACCTTTGCGGTACCACGTCATGCCCGGAAGCAATCCCATGAACCACATGCCCGCAAAACCTGTAAGCGTAATACCGAGCATCGCAAGAGGACCTACGGTTCCCATTTCTGCGGCACGCACAGCGTCCCCCGTAAGCAAAAGCGTACCCGTTACGTAGTAGCCCGCGAAAAGAAGAAGCGTAACACCACCCGCAAGCGCAATAAGTGCACCCCCAAGACCAAGTGCAAACATACGTACATGGTGAAGCACGCTGTCAGTCACCTGAAAAAGCACACCCACGCATGCCATAAAAAACGTAAGCAAAAGACCCAAGAGAACCAAAGGAAGAGAATTCGTAAGAAGCATGAGAACAATTCCCGCAAACGCGCCCACAAGCGTATAGCTTCTCAAGCAAAAGAGAGGACGAGTTCCCGTCCCGCTTTTAAAGCTCGCTCCCCACCAAAGAGAAAATGCAACAACACCCGAAATCCAGCTTATTGCCACAGGAACGATAATGAGACCACGCAATTGATCAACCGTGAAGAGATTCTCAAAAATCGACGTGGAATTACCCGCAATCGCAGGAATCGCAAGTGCCAAAAGAGCAAGAGAAGTAAGAACCGCATTCGCAACCATGAGCGAACGAAGACGTTTTTCACTGAGCGGTATAAAATTTGAAGCAAATGACCATGCGAGCAATATCGCAACGAGAAGAAAATCCATATTAGAAAAGAACAATGATCGTTACGATAAAAAGTGCGACCATGAGCACCCCACGCTCTTTAAGCGTCATGTGTGCAGCACGCTGCTCGAGACTCATTGCGGACGCATCGAGCCATGACCTGCCCCTTACTCCGTGCGCAAAAAAGGAAGAAACGTATTTTGGATAAACAGACCAACGATCGAGATGTGTAAATAACCGACGAGTAAGAAGAACAACACGATCCCACAGTGCTACCTGATACTTTTTCACAAGCATACAAGCCGCAACAAGAACCGCACTCGCCACAAACAAAATCCAGGGAGTAAAAGAAAGGGTCGTTGCACCAAACACGATAGCTATTTTGCTGTCAGGAGCATTACCCCCAATTGTTGTACCAAGATACGCGAGAATCTGAGCAAAGAATATTCCTCCTCCTAACAAAACAATGGCTTGCACAACGCCGGAAAGATTCCAAGGAGCTACGCGAATCTCGTGAGCAAAAAGCGATCGGGTGAGGAAAAGAAATGTGCAGAATGTAAGAAGCGCAAGAAAAGCGAGATACACCATCTCAACAGGCCCCGTAAATTGTGCGAGAGAAATGAATCCAGCAAACAAGAGCAGTGCACCCGTTCCCATAAAAGTCCCCGGAAGAACACTCCGCACAAAACGCGATAACATATGCGCGCCCATACGCACACGCGTAGGCCACACCGTTGGAATACCACCCAAAATTCCTGCAGTAGCAACCGCAAGACCACCAAACAAAAAGCACTGCACTGCATCAATTACCTGCATCTCAACGGCAATCATGGTAAGGGGAACCGCCATAAAAAGGAGATACACCGAAGCACGTGCAGGAGCATACGCTGCAGTACTCCGGGCGGTATACATCGCCGCAAGAGCAGCAATAACCGCAACGACCGTAAGCAAAAGTGCAGGAGCGCTTCCTAAAAAGAACAAACACAAACGCAAAGTAATATAGATGGGAATAAGAACATAAGCTCCTTCAAGAGAACGAATACTCCAAAGCGCACCACCAAAAAGAAGAATGAGGGAAAGAAAAATACTTGCGGCAGGAAGCTGAGAAGACACGGTTGAAACAATGGCCATGTCCGCAAGAAACGCACCACCCGAAAGAAGAAGAACACTAAGAACAATTGCCATCATGCTCACCACAAACCATCGACGCTCGCTTTGCGCGACATGTTTTACACAAAACACCGTTGTTGCAACAAGCCACGCAACAAGCGTAAGTGGCGTAGAAGAAGCAATAACGCCAAGAACAAAAATACCTGCAAAAAGACCCTTCTTGAACGCGCTCCGGGATCCTTCAAGAAAGGTGAGAAGAAGAATCGCTGATAAAATGACACCAAAAACTCCCGCAAAACGGTCAAGGTACAACACTCCCGAGAAAAGGAGCGGAAGTGTATGGGGAAGAAACTGAGGAGCCACTCCTTCACGCAAACCACCTGCAAGAAGCGTGCTTTGCCACCCCGTCCAAAGAACACCTAAAGAAGCGAGGCCGAGAAGCACTCCGCGCGCCACACGCTTGGTACGGTCGGCCCTAAGAAATATCCAAATGTGACGAGTAGCCGCTTCTGCCTTTTCTTTGACGTTTTGGAGAAATGCACACATATGGTTGGTAGTCTTTCAAATTTATAGGGGTTTTGCTATGGAGCAAGTGGATAAAACAATCCCCCGTCATTTGTAGAGACGGCCCGCCGGACCGTCTCTACATCGTTTCAAGGGATTATTTATTTCCGATGCTTTTTCAGTGCCACACGATAGCGTGCTAACTCACGTTCAAGCGCCGCCGCAGCAAACGCATACGCAACATCATCCCCCGCACGAACATCCTTAAGCGCAGCATCAGCAGCTTCTTTCGCTTTCTCAATCGCCTCAAGTGCAAGCTCTTCAGAACGCTCCGCAGTATCTGCAAGAATGGTAAGAACATCATGTGCGATACGAAGCGTTCCCGTAGACACGGCAAGAAGTATCTCAGTGCCTTCAGAATGAATTACTCGCATCTCCCCCGGTGCAAGAAGCGTTACAAGCTCGGTATGACCAGGAAGGAGCGTGATCTCCCCTTCTTTTGTAGAAACAGAAATCTTCCGGGCTTCGCCCTCTGCAACAGTACGCTCTGGAGTGATGATTGAGTATGTAAGCATAGAATCTTTAGGCAGACAGCGGATAAGAGACGGCAGATATCCTTCATCTCTTATCTGCTGTCTGTTTTCTGTTATCTTTTTTCTCTACACCACTACTTCATCAATTCCTCCCTTCATGTAAAACGCCTGCTCTGGCTTATCATCATGCTTTCCTTCCAAAATCTCTTTAAATGCACGCACAGTTTCGGTAAGCGGAACGTATTTTCCTTTGCTTCCCGTAAACTGCTCCGCAACATGGAACGGCTGGGAAAGGAACTTTTGGATTTTACGCGCACGAGCAACAATGCGCTTGTCATCCTCAGACAATTCGTCCATACCAAGAATGGCAATAATATCCTGCAAATCTTTGTAACGCTGCAAAACTTTCTGCACACCACGTGCAACATCATAATGTTCTTGTCCAACAATATTTGCGTCGAGAATGGTTGAAGAAGAATCGAGTGGATCAACCGCAGGATAAATAGCAAGCTCAGCCATTGCACGGGAAAGCACAACAGTAGAGTCTAAGTGAGCAAACGTGGTCGCAGGAGCTGGATCGGTAAGGTCGTCAGCAGGAACATACACCGCCTGAATGGAAGTAATGGATCCACGATTTGTAGAGGTAATGCGCTCCTGAAGTCCACCCATTTCGGTTGCAAGGTTTGGCTGATAACCCACCGCAGAAGGAATACGACCAAGAAGTGAAGATACCTCTGAACCAGCTTGGGTAAAGCGGAAGATGTTATCGATAAACATGAGCACGTCACGACCCTCATCATCACGGAAATACTCAGCCATGGTAAGACCCGCGAGTGCAACACGCGCACGTGCTCCTGGTGGCTCATTCATTTGACCGAACACGAGCACGGTTTTATCAAGCACACCGGAATCCTTCATTTCCATGTATAAATCATTTCCTTCGCGGGTTCGCTCGCCAACACCCGCAAACACCGAGTAACCTCCGTGTTCTTTTGCGATATTGTGAATGAGCTCCTGAATAAGCACCGTCTTCCCTACTCCTGCTCCACCAAACAAACCAGTCTTACCACCCTTCAAAATAGGACAGATGAGATCGACCACTTTAATACCCGTTTCAAAAACTTCTGCCTTGGTAGACTGATCCTTAAAATCAGGCGCTGCACGGTGAATACCGTCTAAACGCTTGGTTTTTACCTCTCCAAGTCCATCAATAGGCAAACCCGTCACATCCATCATACGACCAAGAGTTTCTGGTCCAACAGGAACAGAAATTGGGCTTCCCGTTGCCGTTACTTCAGCGCCGCGAACAAGACCATCGGTTGCACCCATGGCAATTGCGCGCACCACTCCCCCTTCAATGTGCTGCGCGACTTCACACACCAAAACGTCTTTTCCATTCTGAATAGTAAGCGCCGAAAGAAGCGCGGGCATTTCACCTTCAAAGCGCACGTCGACTACTGGTCCAATGATTTGTGTAAGAGTTCCTTTCATATATTTTATTATTCGCTTTCAAGTGCTGACTTCCCTCCGCTGATTTCTGCAATCTCTTGCGTAATCGCTCCCTGACGTGCTTGGTTATACGTAAACGTGAGTGATGAGAGCATGTCAGAAGCTGCATCAGATGCATTTTTCATTGCCATCATACGCGCTGCGTGTTCACTCGCAACGGATTCAAGCAGCATTTGCCAGAGCAACGTTTCAGCAAGTGCAGGAAGTGTTGCATCGAGCACATCTTGCGCAGAAGGTTCAAAAATCGCATCAGGCTTTGCCTCAGCCCCTTCAGTTGCAACACGCTGCAAAGGCAGAAGCGTATTGGTTGCAGGAACCTGAGAAACCCCAGAAACAAAGTCCGTAAAGAGCACGCGAACCTCTTTATATGTCCCCTCGAGGAATCCGTTTAAGGCCATATGTGCAACCGGGAGCAAGTCAGCAAGTGCAGGATTATTTGAAAGAGCCGGGAACCGTGCAACAACATTTTTTCCTAACCGCTGCAACCCATCGCCTCCCTTTTTTCCCACCGCGATAATATCGAGTACATCGTTAGGAATATCTTTCAATGTATCGCGAGAGAATCGAACAAGGTTTGCATTAAGCCCACCCGCAAGTCCACGATCCGAGGAGAGCACAATGAACAAAGTCTTTTTCGCATTCGGATGAACCTGGAGAAGCGCATGGGAAACGCCTTCAGGCAAATATGCGAGTGCATCTCCAATGGTCTGCTCAGCAGCGCGAGCATACGTTCTGCTCTTGAGTGCCTGAGCAATTGCTCTGCGCATCTTCGAAGCAGCCACAAGCTCCATGGCCTTGGTAATTTTTCGTGTATTTCGTACGGATTTCATCCGTAACTTAATGGCTTTTTTATTTGCGGCCATATTGGGGGGCGCGTTCGTCATGCCGGACACCGATCCGGCATCCAGCGTACCAAGAACGATGGATCCCG
>JBBTSN010000097.1:0-3985 GCA_038078775.1 Patescibacteria group bacterium
GCAAAAAAACCTCAAGCAATCGAGCACTCCCCGCCTTTTCCTCCACGCTGCAGAACTCCGTATCACCCTTCCTACCGGCGAGCTTTCTCCGTTTACGGCAGCACTCCCCCAGGAACTTCAAACCTTCCTTGCAACCTTAAAACCGTTCCCCATTACCACTACAAACGTTGTTGTGTAAATGTATGATTATCACGCTTGCGGGCCTCTCGGGTGCAGGAAAATCTACGGTTAAAAAAATGCTTGCTGAAAAACTTGGTTGGAAAGCGTATTCCATGGGAGATATGCGCGGCGTTTATGCAACTGAACACGGCATGACCATCGACGAACTCAATACACTCGGCATGAGCGATCCACAAACAGACTCACGCGTTGACGAATTTCAAACGGAACTTGGAAAACGAGAGGATAATTTCGTTATCGATGGTTGGATGTCATGGTTTTTTATTCCGAACAGTGTAAAGATTTTTCTTGATATCAATCCCGAGGAGGGAGCAAAACGTATTTTCGCAGAACAGCAAAACTATCCTGACCATAGAAAAGATGAACGCCCGTATGCCAGCGTGACCGATGTACAGGAAAATCTTGCAAAGCGCGTGCTCCAAAACCAAGAACGGTATAAAAAATGGTACCAGGTCGATTTTCTGGATACATCCCACTACGATCTCGTTATTGACACCAGCGCCTTGTCTCCCGAGCAAGTCGTAGAGCGTATAACGGCCTTTATCTCGTCTCATGCTTGACGGTTTTTGGGTTTTTAGCTACTATTTTCGCATCCTTTTTTAGGGTTTTTCCCTTCTTCTATGGCACAAACAAAAGACTACGCAGTCATTGAGCCTTCCGCGATTACGACCGGTCAGGTTCTTCGCATCCACGAAAAAATCCTTGATGTTAGTGCAAAAGGAGAAAAACGTGAACGCGTTCAAATCTTCGAGGGCCTTGTCCTCGCTGCACGTGGTTCGGGCCTTTCCAAAACCTTCACGATCCGTAAGGAAAGCAATGGCTACGGAGTAGAGAAGATCTTCCCTGTTACCACGCCTACTATTGTTAAAATCGAGTTGGTAAAGACGTATATCGTTCGTCGCGCACGTCTCAACTTCATTAAAAACTTTGCTCGTAAGCTCAAAGAATTGGTTGTTGCGAAGGCATAATAAAAAATCCCCCGACGGGGGATTTTTTATTTCCTAGTCGGAACCCGAGGATTCTGCTGCCGCCTCCGTCAACGTCTGCGTACCCGTACATGCGTAGTTATCAAATTGGCCAAAGATTCCTGTAAGCACATCAAGGATATCTTCGACCGTGTTCGTATCAATAAAGTTGCAGCTTCCTTGAGGCACTGCTCCTAGTTCAGAAATGCTACAAATATCTTGTTCACATAATGAACCGAATATTTCTTTAAAGTCCTCAATTTGGTCTGCGGATCCATAGTTAAATAATTCTGCCACATGCCCACCGCCCTCGAGGCCATATGAGCTTGCGTTAATCTTTTCTTCGTATGCGTTGCACGCATCTTCTTCAGTTGCAGCAAAATCTTTCAAAACCTGACAGTTAATATACTCATTTTCTTCCGTGTAATACTGCACACATTCGTCTGCACCAATTGCATCTGCACTAGAAAAGTTTGAAAAGTCATTATCAAACGCGCACACGAAAATGTTACTTGGAGTGGAAGATTTTGATTTCGCCATCGCGGCAATTTGCGAACAGATCGTTGTTGATGGAACGAGGCCAAGATCACCATTTAAAGATGATATCTCATCACACGCCGCACACGTTCCACCGCTATTATCACCCTTCAATACACAGGATTTACTCTTATCGTCACATCCACTAAACATGCACTTATCACCTACCTCTGGGGGGTTAGCGATGTTGAGGTCCAAGTTGTCATCTCCCGTAATTTCTCCCTTCTCGCCACACGAACCCGACGTAGGAGATATGTCGAACCCGTATCCCGCAAGAGCCTCGCACGTTGTTTTATCGTCAACAAGAACAGCCTCTTTTACCATTGGTGGTCGAAGTTCGTTGAAGCGGGTAAGGCGTGGATCGATAAGGTATGCGATAACGTACACCGACATAAGGAAAACGATACCTGTTACGGTATTGGTCATGCGGGCTTTTGCTTTAGAAACCGCACCCTTATCTCCCCCTGCGGTCATGTATTGAAAACCTGCGATGGTAAACATGAGCGCTCCGAAAATTCCTGCAAGAGGAATTGCGTATGTATATAAAAGATTTACGTAGTCACCAATTGCTGAAATTTCTGTTACGCCCATGATGGGAACATTAAGCGTTACGGGGAGCATGGGGCCGTAACAGTAACCCATTTCTGCGCCTGTTACTGATTGCTTACTGCAATATGCGTTTTGGCCTCCCCAATCCCCCTGATAGGTTGTCCCTGCAATATCAACGGGGTATTTTGTGCACTCATCTTGGGTCCAGCACAAGTTACTGTTTTCTGGGTACATGTCTTCGTTCGTGAAACACCCCACATAAATAACATCTACATCTGAGCATGTTTGTGCACACTCGTTCGCACTATCATAAGATCCTGCCTCAAAAGCACCTAGATCCCTATCGCCACAGAAACAGTTACATGCGTCTGCAGCAAAAGCCTGAGGAAGTAAAACATGTGCCGCAAGCAGCAATCCGAATAACAATCCAACACCTTTACTCAGCCAAGGATTGAACCACTTCATACAAAATGCCATAAGGAACTGCTCCTTCAATTTTTACTCCGTTCACAAATAACGTTGGTGTTGAAGTAACCCCTGCTGCAACACCGTCGGCGATGTCGCCCATGACTTCATTTTCATAAAACCCAGAAGACATGCACTGAAGATATTCCTGTCTTTCTACACCCGCAGCAAGGGCATATTGTAGCAAACCTTCTTCAGTAAACTCTCCGGACGTTTTATTAAGGATACTATACATTTCATTATACTTTCCCTGCTCTGCCGCACACTCTGCCGCCATAGCCGCTTTGTCTGCACCTGGGTGAAGGTCGGTGAGAGGAAAATCGCGCATGATAACTTTTACTTCGTCGCCTCCGTTTCGAGCGATTGCTTCGAGTGCGTAGCTTTCTTCTTGGGAATACGGGCATCCAAAATCCGAAAAGGCAACAATAACAATTGGCGCGTCTACAGGACCAAAAAAAGGGTCATCTTCTGTTGCGAGCTCGCCGCTTCCCTCGCCCGCGCGCGCAAGAGCGATGAGTCGATCTGTTGTTGCCTGCGTTGATTTATATGATGCGATGGGTACCAGCTCTCCTGAACGAAAATCTTGATAGTACGCAAAGATTTTCCAGGCAAAACCCAAAACCCCCGCAATAACTAAAAGAAAAACGATTGTCACGAGCGTTTTTGAGAAAGAAAATGAATGTTTTTCCACTCCTTCCATAGAGAAAAAGTATACCATTCCTTAAATAGGCGTATGCTTTACGGGAATTATTCATTTTGATACACTCTTTCCGATATGATTTTGGACATTATTCTCCTCGTTTTGAGCGTGCTCTTGTGTGGCGCTATTTTGCTTCAGGCACGTGGAACCGATGCTGGATTGGCATTTGGTGGTGGCGGAAGCATTTACAGCACACGCCGCGGCATTGAGAAAAGCTTACACATCGGTACGATCATCCTTTCGATAACCTTTTTTGTTACCGCACTCTTGAACATGTTGTTTACTTGGTAAACAGCCGTTCTCTGCTTCGCGCCTTTTTCTCACGTCTCTTTTCTCGAAAAAACGCCGGATCTCCTTCCGGTGAGCGTTTGGCAATGCAGCAAGTACATTCTATAAAGGAGGCCCGCGCCATACCTTCGTTCTCTCAAATTCGTCAGCTTCCTCATATTCTTTCTTTACAAGAGAGAAAACTCTTTCTTGGAGGAGTACTTACCTTTTGCCTTGGTATCGCTCTTCTTTTGCTCGGAAGCTTATCTCTCCTTTTTACCGCGGTTCCTCGTGAAGGAGGAACGCTTACCGAAGGAATGCT
>JBBTSN010000098.1:0-2060 GCA_038078775.1 Patescibacteria group bacterium
TGCTCTCACACACCGATCTCTCATTCCTGTACGAAGTACCCAAACCCTTTGAGGGCTCAGGGGAAGATCTGCAATCCCTTCATACTCTTCGGAAAGAACGTAATCCTCATGAAGACATGCTCATGGTCTTCAGGTGCACTGAACGTGAGATCGCTCATTCAGTTGCAGAGATCAATGAATCTACCAAAGCCTACGTAGGTAAACTTCAACCCAACATCTTCACCCTTCTGCCAGAAGGCATAGAATACGTCTACACGAGCTTCCCTGAAGGCTGCATTCGTCGTGAACAGGTCGAGGTTGGAGGAAGTTCAGTCATTCAACTTGAAACAGAGATGGAAAAGAAGAACATCAAGACCGAAGACGGTGGCCTTATGGCCAGCGAAGAATTTAAACAGAGCATATATAAAGAGGAATACGATACAGGAGGTGAAAGGGTCTACAATTCACTCAAGTCTCCTGAACACATGCATCTCATTCGACTAACGGTTGGTGATCTTGGGTTTCCAGATGGCGCAACAATAGAGGATATTTTTATTAAAGCCATCGCGCTTGGCCTTGAACTCTGTCCCCCAGAAGTGGGGCCATACTATCGGTTGCACTATACGAACCAACCAATGAATGAATATGTTTATATCGGCATGGAGCCAATTGCTGGTCGTGGTGGCGGCCCGTACGTGTTCGATGTGCTTCGTGTTCACGGTGATGCGTTGGGTAGGCGTTGGGCGGGGCCGGGCAACAGGTGGGATGCAGACTTTCAGTTTGTGTTCCGTGTTCGCCCGGCAAAGCCGGGCAAGCAGGTAAACCCTTGAGGTCTTAGCGGAGGTGTGAAACCTTTGATGCTGTTTGCTGGGCGGATCGGAAGGCACTTCCATGATACACATGGAGTGGCAAACACCCATCCTGTTTTTCGGTACGATCAGGAACAAATCCTTCCGGGGGCCAGGCTTCAAAAAGCACGAGCGCATGTGACTTTGCACGTGTCAAAACCGTTTTCGCAATACGCGTATGAGGTTCGGGCATCATGAATACAAAGATGACATCAGCAAAAGAGACATCGACCGAATAGAGATTTTTCCAATACAAATGAACATTTCGGTACTTTTTTGGAGAGAAACATTTTCGTATCCATCCAAACAAAAGAGGGGCGAGTGAAACTTCATAGCCCGAAAGCCGAACCTGGGGTCTTTCCTGTGCAACCGCAAAAAGCATTGACCCTGTACCGCAGCCAAGATCAATTGCGCTTTCAAACTTTTCATTCTTGAGTACGCTCAGTGCCTGACGAATATCTTTGGAAAGAGTAGGAACAAAGGGCGCTCCTTTAAATCCTGCGTACGCAGCGGTGATGAGAAAAAAGAGAACAACAAGATAGAGGAAGGTTGCCACAAATTAGGTATGAGTCGATCGAATAAGCTTCTGTTCTTCGTCAGGAGTGAGATGGCGCCAGTGCCCAACGGGGAGATTCTCAAGCGTAATGTGCATTACGCGCTCACGGCGGAGCTGAAGTACCTCATAACCTTCGGCTTCGCACATTTTACGGATTTGTCGGTTACGGCCTTCGATAATGGTAATAAGAAAAGTATTATTGTTTATTTGTTCAACGTATGCAGGAAGCGTTTTTCGGTCATCTCCTTCAATAAACATACCTTCCTGCATGTGTTCGAGCGCAGAGTCTCTGAGCCGCTTGTTCACCCGAACGAGATATTCTTTTTCATGCTGGGTTTCTGCACGAAGAATACGATTCACAATATCGCCGTCATTGGTGAGTAAAATAAGCCCGGAAGAAGCAACGTCGAGGCGCCCAATGTGAAAAAGACGTTCCGGATAGCCGATTGCATCAATAATATTGTCATCCGCCTTTGGATCGCTCGTACAAATAATGCCAATGGGTTTGTGGTAGGCGATGTAGACCTTTTTAGTAACCGGAACAAGCACTTTTCCATCAAGCGTAATTTCCTCAGTTCCATCAATTTTCATGCCAACGGTCGCGCGTTCTCCAGTCACCAAAATACGCCCCGCTTCCATGAGGCGATCAGCCTCACGACGAGCGCAAGTACCAATAT
>JBBTSN010000099.1:0-3059 GCA_038078775.1 Patescibacteria group bacterium
ATGAAGCTGAAGTCGGGTGTTGCTTCAGTTATCGTTCAAACGCATGAAGGTAAGGATACCGAGAACCTTTCTGCGTTTGAACCTGAGCATCCCGAAGAGGGAAAAAAGGTTTTTGTGGTAAAGCACGCAGGTGAATATGAGGTACAAGGTGTTTTTGTTATTGGTGTTGATGCGCCAAAAAAAGACGGTACACCGCACACCATTTATCGTATTGATGTAGAGGGTATGCGTACGGGTTTCCTTGGAACTCTTGATCGAGAACTTACGACCAAGGAAATTGATGCGCTCGGTACTATTGATATTCTTATTCTTCCTGCGGGAGGAAATGGGGTGCTTAGTCCTCAAGGTGCAGCTGCGGTTATTGGGCAGGTTGAACCGCGTTTGGTCATTCCTTCATACGTAGGAACCGGTGCATATGCTTCGGTTGAAGTTGCAAAGCGTGAAATTGGTTGTCCGACTGACGAAATGCCTAAATTGAAAGTGACTCGCGCTCAGCTTCCCGAGGAAGATATGCGTATGGCACTTTTATCAATGTAGCTATGCAGCGTCTCACCTTTGCTACAAAAGTGTGGGTGACTCTTGGCGTGGTAGCATTCCTTGCGATTGTTTTCTCGGTGCAGATTTTCCTTTCCTCTCGTCAGGGTTATACTGCTGCGGTTTCTGATGAAGTTACCGAGCGTTCACGTGCCTTTACTGAGCAGGTACAACAAACATTAGAAGAGCAACAATCTCCAACAGAACAACCGTAATATTGTATGGCAAACGAAATCACTCCCGGATCTGATCTTCTCCCCATGGGAACTATTCTTCAGCAAAACATTACCGACGAAATGCGTCGTGCGTATTTGGACTACGCCATGTCGGTTATTGTTTCGCGTGCGCTTCCTGATGTGCGTGATGGTATGAAGCCGGTGCACCGTCGTATTTTGTATGCGATGTGGATGATTGGACTCCGTGCGAACGCGAAGTTCCGTAAGTCTGCGACCATTGTTGGTGAAGTGCTTGGTAAGTATCACCCACACGGTGACCAATCCGTTTACGATTCCATGGTGCGCATGGCACAGGACTTCTCGTATCGTTATCCGCTTGTGCATGGCCAGGGTAACTTTGGTTCGATGGATGGTGACTCTGCTGCGGCGTACCGTTATACCGAAGCAAAGCTCTCCTCGATTGCTGAGCAAATGTTAACTGATATTGAAAAGAAAACGGTTGATTTTCGTCCAAACTACGACGGGAGCCATGATGAGCCAACGGTTCTTCCGGCACGACTTCCCAACCTGCTTGTCAACGGCATGCTGGGTATTGCGGTTGGTATGGCAACAAATATTCCTCCGCACAACGTGAAGGAGGTGTGTTCTGCGGTGCTTGCACTTATTGAAGATTCGGAAATTTCTCTTGATGGACTTCTTGAACATATTCCTGGGCCAGATTTTCCCACGGGAGGCATTGTGTACAGTGCAGCGGATATTAAAGCAGCATACGCCACGGGTCGTGGTGGGGTAGTTGTGCGTGCCAAGGCTGATATTGTTGAAGGAAAGAAGGATTTGCAGATGATTGTGGTAACCGAAGTTCCGTACATGGTGAACAAGGCATCACTTTTGGAGAAGATTGCGGATTTGGTGCGTGAAAAGAAAATTGATGGGATTCGTGATTTGCGTGATGAGTCGAACAAAGAAGGAGTGCGAGTGGTTATTGAGCTTAAGAAAGATGCGTATCCTCGCAAGGTACTTAACCAGCTGTATCAGCTCACGCCACTTCAGACCGCTTTCCACTACAACATGCTTGCGCTTGTTGATGGATTGCAACCTCGCATTTTAAACCTCAAACAAATTCTTGAAGAGCATATAAAACATCGTAAGGTTGTTGTGCGTCGTCGCACCGAATTTGATCTTGAAAAGATCAAAGATCGTTTGCATATTTTAGAAGGTTTGACGATCGCGCTTACGAATATTGATGAAGTTGTTGCAATCATCAAGAAGTCGAGTGATAAGGACGCTGCTCGTGAGAACCTCATGAAGAAGTTTAAGATGAGTGAGCGCCAGGCGGTTGCGATTTTAGAAATGCGTTTGCAGCAACTTGCAAATCTTGAACGCCTTAAGATTGAGCAGGAATATAATGAGAAGCTTGCCATCATGCGTGCTCTTGAAGAGATTTTGGGCTCTGAAAAGAAGTTGATCGCGGTTATTAAAAAGGAAGTTGAGGAATTGATGACGCAGTACGGTGATGAACGTCGCACGAAGATTGTGAAGTCGGGTGTAAAAGAATTCTCTATGGAGGATTTGATTCCTGACGTGCAAACCGTTGTGCTTATGACGAAGGACGGATATATCAAGCGCATTGCGCCTGATGCGTTTTCTCAGCAGCATCGTGGTGGAAAAGGTGTGATGGGATTAACGACGAAGGAAGAAGATTCTGTTGAATCGGTGTACGCAACTTCTACGCACCAAGACATGATGTTCTTTACGTCGCGTGGTCGCGTGTTTAAATTGAAAGCGTACGAAATTCCTGAGGCATCGCGTACGGCAAAGGGACAGGCAATTGTAAACTTCCTCAATCTTGGTCCTGGAGAAAAAGTTACGACGGTTTTGTCGGGAGATTTGAGGAAAGAAAAAGCGAAGTTTATTGTGATGGTAACGAACCGTGGAACGATTAAGAAAACAGAGATTAGTGACTTTGATAACGTGCGGAGTTCGGGAATTATCGCAATTAAACTTAATGATGGTGATAACTTAAAGTGGGTGCGTCCTTCAACCGGTAAAGATGAGATTGCTTTGGTGACTGCGAACGGTATGTCGATTCGTTTTGGCGAAGATGATGTGCGTGCGATGGGTCGTGTTGCGGCTGGAGTTCGGGGTATTAAGCTCAAAGGTGAAGATGAGGTGATTGGTATGAATGTGATTACTCCGGAAGATTTGGTTGAAAAGAAACAGTTGCTTATTGTTATGGAGAAGGGCTATGGAAAGCGCACGCCTATTGCTGAATATACCCTTCAGGGTCGTGGGGGTATGGGTATTAAGACCGCACAGGTAACTGCAAAGACCGGTAAACTTGTTATGGGT
>JBBTSN010000100.1:0-1751 GCA_038078775.1 Patescibacteria group bacterium
GCTCGGTCGTCTCCTCGCTGGAAACAAACTTAGCGATAAAAATTCACTCGTCACAAGCTCTCAAAACCGGGAATAGTAAACCACGAGAAATGCTTTTCGTAAAGCACCCTATGCAGGACGTATTTTTAACGAGAAACAAGCATTTTACCAAACAAATATCCACGCAGGATGTTCTGCTGCATGAGCACGCAACACCGCGCCTAACGTTGGCTTATTAATTGCAACTCCTCGAATCTGCACCCAGGCTTCACTATCCTCACCTCCTGTATCAACTACTTTCAATACCCAAAAGGCATCAGCTCCCACAAAATCAGAACGAACCTCATCGATCTCCATGATCGCGATGTCTTGGGCCCATGCCGGAAGTTCAGAAACAAGAAATACTCCCAAGTCTCCTCCGTTCATCGCCGAACTATCTTCAGAAAAATAGCGAGCAATATCTGCAAACGGCATGCCAAGTTCAATTTTCTCAAGCACATTTTGTAAACGCATCTCCTGCGAAGGAAGCATGTTATTTCTCAGTAATTCTGCTGCACGCGCACGAAGAAGCGAATCTTCAATATATTTTTGCTGCTCTTTTTCGGATATTCCTTCAGCAAGAAAAATAGCACTATCTGCATCGGAAAAGATTTCTTCTTCAGATACCTCAATATCCCCCAACAAATCTTCGGTACGAATATCCCGCAACACAAATCCAAGCGCCAAAGGAAATGCCTCTTGATACGTTGGAGCGATAGCAAGCGCAACAAACGCATGCGCAGTTTCAACGACACGATGATAAGAAACAGGAGAAAAAGCAATCCAAGCCGGAGGAAGAACAAAACGAGAAACATAGCGCATGACACCATCTCCCACATGAAAAAATATCGCGCTCATCTGCAAAAATAACCAAAGTACAAACACCCCACAACCAATTCCGAGCGCCCATCTCTTTTGCACGATACTCATAGCGTACCGGTTTCTTGTGGAGATTCAGGTGCAAAAAAATAATAGAACCACTTTACAGGATTACTTAACGACGGATCATCCCCAACGCTCACATCCGCCATATCAACTTCATTATCCGTCATATCCGTCTCACTATCCGTTGCTCCATCTTCTACCACATACATCGTTTCCCCTTCTTTTGCGAGATTCAATTTAGTACGCGATTCAGCCTCGACCGCAGTTTCCGTGGAAAGTTGAGCGATGAGCTGAAGCGATGCTAAATGCTGCGTATTCAGCGCCGCATTTTCTGCCTCCATACGATCAAGCTCAGTAGCAATATCAATATTTCTCACGTATTCACGTACAAACGCAAAAGCCACCAAAAGAATGATACCAATCACTCCAACAGTAAGCCACGTTCGGGATGAAAATGCTCGCGCACTATGCACCATACCCTAAAGATGATAGCACGTTACGCACCACTTGTCGGTCATCCCACGGAATAGTTTTCCCTCCTGCAACCGCCATAACCGGTTCAGAACCTTTTCCGGTGATAAGCACCACATCCCCAAGTTGTGCATGCGTTAATGCAAAGCGAATTGCGTCAGCACGATCAGCAATAACAAACAAATCTTCTCCCTCTTTCTTCCCTTTTTCTTTTGCGCCTGCAACAACCGCATCAATAATACTTTGTGGATCTTCGTCATACGGATCTTCGTTCGTAACAATAACAACATCCTCATGCTCAGCGGCTATGGCACCAATGAGCGGACGACGGGCCTTATCACGGCCTCCTCCGGCAGAGCCATGCACGCCAATCACCT
>JBBTSN010000101.1:0-581 GCA_038078775.1 Patescibacteria group bacterium
ACACTATAGCCCATATGCCCGCATTTTCCTGCAAAGTCTGTAATAAAAAATTCTCCCTTCCTCCGGCAGCGCTTGCAAAGTTTCCCAACTGGAATCCAACAACATGCATGAAGTGCAAAAAAGGCGCTCTTGCAAAAGAAGAGAATCTTTCAAGAAAAGAGGTTCTTGAAAAGTACACCGCAGGTCCAACGACCGGCGTATTTACCGATGGTTCTGCCGATCCAAATCCAGGCCCAGGCGGTTGGGGGGCGGTCTATGTGGTTGATAATGAAATCGTCGGTGAAAAATCTGGACACGAACTAGGCACCACAAATAATCGCATGGAGCTTATGGGCATTATTGCAGCATGCAAGCTCGTGCCGCGCGGAACGCCAGTAACGCTGTATTCAGACAGTGAGCTTTGCGTAAACACGTTTAATGTGTGGATCCATAAATGGAAACTTCTTGGATGGCGTCGTGCAAAAGGATCAAAGGGGGAGATTAAAAATCTTGAACTCGTGCAAGAGGTACACGCACTCCTTGAGGCACGTCCAGAAATCACGCTCAAGTGGATTAAGGCACACGCAGGAAATCGCTGGAAC
>JBBTSN010000101.1:591-8991 GCA_038078775.1 Patescibacteria group bacterium
AGTACGCCGATGTGTTGGCGACAGAATATAGGAAGAAATAGGCTGTATATCTTATAAAGAACTCTATGCCTTCCCTCAAAAATATCGGACAGGTGATTGCGGCGTCACTTATGGCGGCGTTTTTTATTCTTCCAACATCAGTTCACGCAGTTGACATCGACAGTTCCCGGTTTATCGCAAAACCCTCACGCATTGCCGAGCCAGACGCGCAATCAGGAGCATTCACGCAGCAATATGCGTTTTCGTTCCCTCCGGGTCGCAATGGCATGCAGCCATCGCTCGCGCTTTCTTATAGCAGCATGAATGCAGACAACGCGAGCATTGTAGGATACGGATGGTCGCTTTCCATTCCGTCCATTCGTCGCCTATCACCTCGTGGTTCAGACGAGCTGTATACGCGTCACGATTTCACCTCGACTCTTTCCGGAGAGCTTTCCCATATCACACTCACCGATGCAACGCACGGAACGTACGGTGCAAAATTCGACGATGGAAGCTTCTTGTCGTACACCTACGAGAGTGACGAAACATGGACTGTTGTTGATAAGGCAGGGATTACCTATACGTTTGGCGGTGACGCTCATGCGCGAGTCACAAATCCAAGCGATGACACGCAGGTGTACGAATGGATGCTCACAAGCATTGAAGATGCACTCGGAAATACCGTAACCTACACGTATACGACTGACGGAAACCAGGTATACCCAGAAACAATAAACTATACGGGGTTTGAAACAACGGCAGGAATATTTCACGTTGAGTTCATACGTGAGGCACGAAATGATCCATTCACGACATACGCACCGGGTTTTGCGGTAACGACGTCATACCGAGTAGGTGACGTGGTGGTTAAAGTTGATGGACAAGAAGTTCGTTCGTATGCACTTGATTACGATGCAGGAGACAATGGCGTGCGAAGTATGTTAACGAGCGTTACCGAGACCGGAACTACAGAAGACGGAGTCACGTCGATTACCAGAGAGCCAACAACCTTTGCATATGCTGAAGGCAACGAGAGCTGGTCGAGTGCAAGTGTGACATTCCCAGAGATTATTGCGGGAACGGCGGGAAGTTTGGGGGTGTATCTTTTTGATATGGATGGTGATGCGATTGCTGATGTTATCAAATCTCGTCCGGGTGATCAGCGGATTTCATTAGGGAACGGAAACGGAACGTGGGTCTCTTCATCGGTAGTGCCGCCGCTGGAGTTTTCAATCAGCTCAGGAGCAGACAAGGGCGTGCGTGTTATGGACGTTGATGGCGATGGCGCGCTTGACATTGTATACGCACGAACGTTGTCGGGTGTTCTTGATGACGCAGTTTACATGAATAACGGTGACGGAACTGGCTGGATTGAAGATGCGGGGTACGTTGTTCCTATAGGTTTTACTTCAGAAACTGGGGCAAATCTCGGTGTTGAAATTTTTGATGTTGATGGCGACGGTCTTCCGGATATTGTGAAATCACGAGATGGATCTTCCGCGGAGGTGTATATAAATGACGGTGATGGTACGGGGTGGACGCTCGATACGGGTTATACCGTGCCCGTGTATTTTGCGGGATCAAGCGGACTTGATATTGGGGTGCGTGTGTTTGATGTAAATGGTGACGGGTTATCTGATCTTGTTCACTCAAGAACAGGGAACAATGAGGTGTACCTCAATAAAGGAGATGGAACTGGATGGGCCGAAGACACTACTTGGAATATTCCCATAGATTTTGTGACCTCGGGGCTGTTTGACATGGGCGTTCGTCCCCTGGATGTAAACGCGGACGGATTAGCAGATTTGGTATACCACCGAACCGATGGGAGCAGCGATTCGCAAGCAATTTATCTCAACACGGGTTCTGAATGGATAAGTACTTCACTTACCACGCCGCTTGCATTTAATCTTACCTCGGGAGCAGATTTGGGCGTGCGTGCGGAGGATATAGATGGTGATGGTATTACAGACATTCTGCGCTCGCGATTGGTAGGAGCAATAACGTATAATGATCTCTACCTCGCCGACGGTGAAGTTGCCGATCTTATGACGTCGGTCACTACAAGCCAAGGCGCAGAGTCGGAGGTTACATACGCATCATCAGCAAACGGTGATAACCCAAACCTTCCGTTTGTCATTCAAATAACTTCAAGCGTTACCACTGATGATGGCTTAGGAAATATCGCAACAACATCATATGACTACGCCGAAGGGGACTATTTTTATGATGATCAATTTAATCGAGGATTCGCAGGCTTTGGAATGGTAGCCGCGATAGATGCGGAAGGATCGACGATCTCCTATTTTTCGCAGGGAAATGACGCCAACACCGCTTTGGGAGAAGTAACTGATAGCGAAGCGCAGATGGGGAAGCTCTACCGTGTTGAGCGCACGGATGATACGGGCCATGTATATCGCACGAACATCGATACGTGGGGGGTTGTCAATATCGGCACAGATCGAGATTTTGTTCTGCGCTCACAGTCGCTTGAGTTGTTGTACGGAAGCGATTCATCACACGTCGACCGCGCAACAACCTACGATTACGACGCTTCAGGAAATCTTACCCAGCAAATTGAATGGGGAGAAGGAACTGGATCAGATGACGGATCATTTACCGATTCAGGCATTGATGATCGAATGATCGAGTGGGAGTACGCGACGTTTTCATCGACAAGTGCGCTTAGCTCGTATAAAAAGCTTGAGCGTCTTAAAAATCATGGGGGAACGCAAGTGCGTCTTACACGTTGGTTGTACGACGGATTATTTTTTGGATCAGTAGATGAAGGACTTGTAACAAAAATAAGACAGAGTGTTTCAACGGGGGTGACGTATGATACGTTATTTACGTATGACGGTTACGGATTACTTGCAGCCACCACCGATCCTGCTGGTTACGTTACAACGTACATGTCAGATACGTATAACTTGTATCCTGCAACCGTAACAAATGCACTTTCGCAAGATACGGAGTACACCTACGATTATTCTTCCGGGGGAGTGGCGACGATGACTGATGCGAATGGCATCACGAGCTCAACGGAATATGATGCGCTTGATCGTCCGTTTGAAGTGATCGTAGATAGCGATACGGTTACCACATATGCGTACGACGACAGCGTGGTGCCGAGTGAAGTGCATCAGACTGATTGGTTTAATGAGTCGATTGCTCGCGAAACGTATGTATATCGCGATGGATTTGGTCGTCAGGTTCAAGTTCGTACCGAAGCGGAGAGCTCGGGAATGTATAACGTTGTTGATACGGTCTACGATAATCTCGGTCGCGTAGAAGAGATTTCGTTACCGTACGAAGAAAGTGGAAGTGCATATACATCAGCAACAACAGATGCCAATCTCATCACCACAACCACATACGACGCACTCGATCGTCCTGTGAGCGCAACGAACGCTACGGGCACCGCAACTACCAGTTACAGCGGTCGTCAGCAAACAGAAACCGATGTGAATGGAAATGTCATTCTCCGCACGTTTGATGCGTTTGGTCGTTTAGCAAGCATTGGGGAGCAAGAGGGAAGTTCAACATACACCACCTCATACGGATATACTGCGGCAGATCAGCTTGCGTTTATGAATGATCCCGTGGGAAACGTGAGAAATTTTACGTACGATCAACGCGGAGCGCGAGTAACCGCGACAGACTTGCATGCGCCATCGGATACGGTCTACGGAACATGGACATATACCTACGACTCTCGAGGACTCATGGCTTCCGCAGTCTCTCCAGATTCAATCACAACACTTTATGCATATGATGCGCTGGGAAGAAGAACGTTAGAAGACGTTACAACAAGTAGCGGAATCGATCTTACGTATACCCATGACTCTTGCACAAATGGCGTAGGTCGCTTGTGTACTGCAACGGTACAAAGCGGATCAATAACTGAATACGATTACGACACGCTCGGGAATGTACGTGCAGAAGATAGGCTTATTTTAGGAACGCATTACGTCACCGCATACACGCACGATCTTCAGGGGGGCATTGTTGCAGTGACGTATCCCGACGCAAGCGTTGCAACAAACGTGCTTGACGTGAACGGATCGCTTGACGAAGTGGACTTTGTAGACGGAAGAACATCGGCAAGCACAACGGTAGTAAGCAATATCGCCTACGGCCCTCACGGCAAGCCAACTGAAGTAACCTACGGCAACGGTGTCATAACAAATTACACCTACGACGACACCGAGCTGTATCGCTTGAGTGACTTGGTAACCCTATCCGGCTCTACCGCACTTCAAAACTTCTCCTACGACTACGACAATCTCGGAAACATCTCAACACTCACCGATACCTCAGACCTCTACGCAGACATGAGCGTTGTCTACACGTACAACACGCGCAATCTCCTCACGGGCGCCGTTGCAACCTCATCAGATTCTGCACTCGCCTATACAAAAAACTGGGCATACACCAACCTCGGAACCCTGTACTCTTCCACCGACTGTGGAACCTACACCTACGGCGGCACAGGACCAGGAAACTACGCCAACCCTCACGCAGTCACCAACGCCTGCAGCAAAACATACAGCTACAACCGCTCAGGAAACGTCATCAACGACGGAACCCTCACCTACCACAACAACCCGCGTGGTCTTGTAAGCCAAGTAAAAAGCGGTGGAATACCCATCACTTCCTTCTCCTACGACGAGTCCGGTAACCGGGTAAGCAAAATAAGTACCGCATCCGGCACCACCATCACGCCCAATAGCTTCTACACGGTCGACGGTTCTTCCTACGAGCGGAACATCATGGCAGGTCCACTCGGGTCTGTTGCCACCTCAACGTACTCAGGTTCCTCTGCATCCCTCATCTACCACCACAAAGACCACCTGGGTGGTACCCACGTAGAAACAGATTCCTCAGGATCTTCTGTAGAATACATTCTCTACACTCCTTTTGGAGGAACACTCGTGGATGTAAAAGCTGGTTCTTACGAGAATGATCACAAATACACGGACAAGGAGAAGGACGAAGACACGGGGCTCTACTACTACGGAGCGAGATATTATAATTCTGCAATAGGGATGTTTACCGCACAAGATTCTGTATTTGTGAACTTAGGAACTAATGACGAGATACTTTCTCGTGCGCTTAACGATCCTCAATCGTTAAATAGTTATAGCTATACAAGAAATAATCCTATTAACCTTACTGACTCAACGGGAAATTGTTTCTGGGACCTGTGTACTGTTGAAACGGCGGCATTCATTGGGATGTCTGCAACCATGTGGGCTGCTGCAGCAGCCCTTGCAGTCGCTATTCCCGCAGCGTATGGTGAAATAGTCTCCTATTTGCAAGGAGATATCGCTGCAGGGAATGCATACGCAGACATTGTTATGGGAAGCATGGCGGGGTCTGCGATAGTGAGTGAGATGGCGTTACCAACGATTGTTGCGGGGGCTGCGGCAAATGCGGCACTGAATTCGGTCTCAAGTCCGAGTACGAATATTCGAAACGTAAATGTCATGAGTACAGAGACGGGAACAAATAATCCAAACGTTTATTCAGGTTCAAGAGATCTATCAAATGCATTAAAGCAAATTGAATCAGGTAATATCGGAGGTCATAATTTTGAAAATAGGGGAACTCCTTTACCGGGCGGAGGTAATTATAGGGCGTATGAATTATTAGATACACCTAATTGGAATTATGAATCTCAAGGCACAGGACCGGAAAGAATAATTGTTGATCAAAACAACGGATCTGCATGGTATTCATCGGATCATTACGGAGATTTTGGGGAACCATTTGTACAGATAAAATAAAAATATGAACTATTACGAACTTATCAGTGACAAGGAAAAAAGATTAGATAATAAAGATGAAGACAAATGCATTATTAAAATAGATTCCAAGCTCCTTAAAAATGAAGAGCATTTATATGAATTATTTTCAGATCTCTTTAAATATCGAAAAGAAGGGAAGAAGAATTGGAATAAAATTACAGACGGCTTCGTAGATGAGTTCAGATTAAAAAAAGAAATACTCTATATTATTCATGATACAGAGATTTCCGCCCTTGCCTTATTGGAAAAAGATCTCGAAAGCTATTTCTTCAGTCTTTTTGCAGCATTAGCGTTTCATAATTCCACGGATAAAAGAACTGGTTGCTTGAGAAAGGATGAGCATTTCAGGGCAATCTTTTACTACAAAGATGAAAATGATAGAAAAGAAAAAGAATTAGCTTTAGAGAAAATTAAAGAGAATATAAATTGGAAATAGGGTTTTCTGGAGAGTTTATGCAAGGCCTTCAAGGTGACCGTAGATATACTTGATCCTATTGAGTACCCAACGCTAACGGCCTTTGATTGGATAGACGCGATGAAACTGTACGAGAAGATGTTTCTCGTCGCTCATGCTTCTGAGAGATAGGTTTCAAGAAATATGAAAAGTGAAAAATCAATTCTTTATTATCAAGAAGCTTTTCGTAAGGCTGACCTAGCGAATCTCATCTCTGGAGGTGCTCCATCAGATGAATATGATTTACTAGCTGAGGATGCCTATAAAAAAAGTTTTCAAGTAAAAAATAGGCGCGAAATGAGGGAGGAAATTCTTAGATTAATAGAAAAAAATTTTGGAAGTACACTCGGTATCAATCAGAGGAAAATAAGAGTTCTTGCAAATAAGCTCTTCCCTAAAGAAATGAATGAAAACTTAAGGCCGGTAAAGATTGTTGCATACGGTGTATCGCTTGTTCTCTTTCTGGCTTTATTTTTGCTTGTCAGACACTATATCCCATTCTTTCAAGAAAAGTTTGCCTTCTCCTTGTCATACGAAGGGGGAGAAACAATTGTCGAAAATGAAAATTTCAATCTTCGTTTTAAACTGGAGTCGCACTGTATTCTTGAGGGAGATATGCAAAGACGATTAATGCTAGAAGAGGAGCTCTTTTCTGGATATTTTGTTTGCGATGATTACACGCAATATGTATCGGTCCAGAGAGCGGGCAAATATAGTAGCTTGGTAACTGATACCGTTACACACGAAGGAAGAGTAACGACTATTGAGAGATATAATGGTGAGTATCGCATTATAAAAATCGACGACAATTTCGGAAAGAACTCTGTGATCTTTTCAGCAGCAAAGAATTGGAACCATGGAAGGGGGCTGGAAATACTCGACGAGATCAGGGATTCAATCGAGCTTCAGTAGAAAATATATTTATATATGAACCTTAAAGATAGTGAAAGAGCAATAAAAGAAGGAATTATGGGATATCGGAATTATAAATCCGAAAAGAATAAATTTTTTGAAGAAGATTTCGAAGATGCGAAAAATATAGGCATCTTTCTTGAAGAAGTATCAAACGGAGAAAGTGACCTTACAAATTTTGGGAAAGCATTTCTTTTAAAAAAGTTACAAGAAACGGATATTGCACAAAAAGTATTGGATGCACGAAAGGGGCCGTATGACGCATCAAGCACAAGGGAGCTCGTGTCACTTGTAGAAAAAATGAGCCCACACGAAACCGCTTCTTTTATGAAAGGGGCAAAGGAGAAAGCGGAGGAGAGGAGGGCGAGTGAAAAATAGCGATTTTGACATAGTAATATAATCAGGTAAGATCATTGAAATAATTATATTATGCGAATCTTTTCTCTTCTTGTTCTGTGTGGGATTTTTAGTGCCATGCTTCCAGCTCCTGCGCACGCCACGACTATTACAGACTTTGAGTTGAAAAGCGTTGTGGAGATTTACGCATACAATGATGACGACGAGTGGTATGTCTCAGGAACGGGCTTCACCGAATCATATTCTGCAGAGTGTGTGGTAACTGCAACGCACGTTATTACAGATGACGACGATATGCCATTCGAAAACATCTACGTCATTTTTGATGCGGGAACAGAAGAAGAAACGATGTATGAAGCAACGCCTATTGTGGCGTATACTGATGTAGATATCGCATTCCTTTGTATTACTGATGAAACATTTCCCGAACAATTCCGTCACTTCTTTCCACTCGATGTTGAAGTATTTGCTGGTATAGAGACAGGTGATGATGTGACTGCGCTTGGATATCCTACAAGTAGTAGCGATACGGTAACTGCATCGTTTGGTCAGGTGACAGGATTCGATCCTTGGTTTGAAGAACGGGATATTTTGAAGACCGATGTTCCTGTTGCCGGCGGAGTGTCTGGAGCACCCGCACTTTCTGAAGACGAGACTATTTTGGGAATGTTTGTAGGATACGATGAAGACACGGGAGGAGGATTGCAAACAACGTATGCAGTTTCTGCAGATTTGTTGAAGTATATAGGTGACCTCGCGGGAGAAACGTTGCTGAGCATGATCCAAGAGGCGGATGATTCACCTATGCCAGAAGGTTGCTCGTACGACCAAGATGAAGAACTGTTTTCTATGGACGGTGAGTGGTACTATGATCTTGAATGCAGC
>JBBTSN010000102.1:0-8884 GCA_038078775.1 Patescibacteria group bacterium
GTGGGTTACAGGCAATCACCGGGGGATCACTCGACACATTTCTTTTACCTTCAGAACGTCGAACGCTTGGCAGCATTCAACTTACCGAAGGAACAGATCAATTCTGGGATCCTGGTCAGCGCGTGTTTGGCACCATGGGTCGGTACGATCAGCTAGGAATTTTTCTTGCGCTTGTCTTCTTGCTCATCATCGGATTTTTGTATGATAAACGCGTAGGAAAAAAGATGAAGATGATATGCATCGCAGTACTCGTCCTCGGTTTGCCCGTGCTCGTTCTCACGTATTCACGTTCTGCATGGTTTGGATTTTTGCTCGGCTTTTTATTCCTCGCAATTTTTCTCAAAAAAGATAAGCGCGTTGTCGTTGCAGCAATTGTTGCGCCGTTGCTTATGGTTACGTACATCTTCGGAAGCAATCTTCTTGTAAATACGCTCACCGATACACCTGAGCAGACCGTCGCCGAGCGTTTCTTTGAAGCATTTTCTGATGAAAGATGGAGCGGAGAATATATTGGCTTTGGTCGTTTGTACTGGATTGTAGAAACCGTTCTCACGGTTGTTCCGTCGTCACCGATTTTTGGCGTAGGCCCTGGGCAGTACGGAGGCGGTGCTGTGGCCGCACTGGGAAATACGACCGTGTACGATCAATTAAGTTTGCCGTTTGGTGTGTATGGAACGGGCGGGTACATCGACAACAATTGGATGAGCATGTGGGGCGAGCTTGGCACGATTGGTCTTGGAGCGTTCCTTTGGTTTTATATAGGATTGTTTTTGCTCTGCGTTCGCACGGCGCTCACGCATGAAGATAAAGACATCCGCGCACTTGCAGGAGCAACTGCAGCAATTCTCATCGCATTTTCGGTAAACGCTTTTCTCGCAACGTTTTTTGAAGTGCGCACTATGGCACCGTATGTGTGGGGGCTTTGTGGACTTGTTGTGTCAAGAGTGAAGAGTGATGAGGAGCCAGCGTCATCCCGGGCTTGACCCGGGATCCATCGTTCTTGGTACGCTGGATGCCGGATCGGTGTCCGGCATGACGAAAAACTATGCGAATCTTACACATCAACAAATACAATCACGAACGCGATGGCGTGGGGCGCTACATGCACGATGTTATGCGTCTTGCAGATGCACACGGTCATACAACTGCAGTACTCGCGATGCAGTATCAAAAAAATAATTCTTCTCCATGGGAACATTTTTTTGTAAGCAATCTTGAAACCGCGCGCGCCGGAAAGGGAATTGATGCGCTTCGTCAACTTGCGCGTACCTTTTGGAGTTACGAAGCGTACAAAAAAACACGCGCAATAATTTCTGCATTCAAACCCGATGTTATTCATGCGCACAATCTCTACACACATCTTTCGCCATCGGTGCTTTCTGCAGCAAAAGATATGGGGATTCCGGTGGTACTCACGGCACACGACTACGGATATATTTCTGCAAACTACGGATTGTTTGATGGCGTCGCGCCAATTTCTGCACGCACCTCTTGGCGTGAAATAGTAAAAACGAAATGCATAAAAGATTCCGCACTTGCAACGGGCGTAGTTGATGCAATCGTTCGCATACAAAAAAAGTTTGGCATGTGGACGAACGGAGTAACGCATATACTCACCGCATCAGAAGCAGTGAGGCACGCGCTTATTGAAGGTGGGTATCGAGAGTCGCTCATTCAGTCGGTTCCATTGCCATCAGGAACGTATGATGCGTATGAAAATGAAACGTTAATCGTAAATCGTGTGCAACGCATTATTTTCGCAAGCCGATTTGAAAAGTACAAAGGCATCGATGTTGTTATGGAATTAGTCACGCGCATGCCAGACGTTGAGTTTGTATGTATTGGGCACGGGAAAGAAGAAGAGGAACTTCGGATTCTCGCGGCAAAGGCAAAAAATCTGAGCGTCATTTCTGTGCTTCCACCGCGCGAACTTTGGGAGATGATTCGTGGTTCGGCGGGGGTTATTGTGCCCTCTCGTTGGCCCGAGCCGTTTGGGCTCGTAGCGCTTGAGGCATTGGCGCTCGGAACTCCAGCAATCGTGAGTAGTTTGGGGGGATTGTCTGAGATTGTAGAGCATGGGGTGTCGGGGTTTGTAGAGCATCCAGATGCCCTAGATTCCTGGGAAAAGGACATTCGAGCCCTTTTAGCGCCCAAGGGAGGAAAAGCGACCCCGGGGCAGCAAGAGATGGTCAAACAGGCCTTGGCACGGGGAAAGAGGGTAGGGGACCCAGATCAGCATTGGGAGCGTCTTTTCTCGGTATATTCCGAGGCAGTTCACCAACGAGCCAGCTTGTAAAATTAAAGCTGTGGATAAGTATAAAAAGCGCTTATATTGGCGCTTTTTTATGTACACCTTTTGCAAAAAGGGGTACTTATCCACATTGACCAAAGGCCTTTTCTTTGTTAAAATGGCTGGTTATGAAAATCGTAATGCTTGGTACAAAAGGAATCCCGAGTCGCTTTGGCGGCATCGAAACCCACGTCGCAGAACTTGCGACGCGCTTGGTGCGTATGGGCCACGAAGTCGTGACCTATGTTCGCCCGTGGTATGTGGGAAAGCATTCCGGATCCACGTTTAATGGCATCCGCCTTATTCGTGTTCCCTCCCTTTTCACGAAGCACGCCGATGCGGCATCCCATACCCTTCTTTCGGTTGCGCATGCCCTTTTGGTAGAGCGCCCACAGGTCTACCATTTTCACGGTGTAGGACCAGCACTTTTTGCATTTTTGCCCCGTATCTTTGCTCCACGCGCTAAAACGGTGGTTACGTTCCATTGTGTTGATCGTCGTCATACAAAATGGGGAGCCTTTGCTCGCTTCATGTTGTGGCTTGGTGAAAAAGCAGCGCTTGTCTTTCCTCATGAAACGATTGTGGTAAGTAAAACGCTTGCGGATTATACGCAAGACGCATGGCACGCCCGTGCAACCTATATTCCAAACGGCGTTACCCCGCGCCGCGTATCTCTTGATCCCGCACTTCTCGATCCATTTGCACTTCAGCCGTACGGCTATGCGCTCATGGTTTCTCGTCTTGTGCAGCACAAGGGAGCTCACACACTTATTGCCGCATGGCAAAAAGCACGCGACCTTGACCGAGCGCTCATGAAAAACATGAAGCTCGCAATCGTAGGAGACTCTGCATTTACCGACGAATACGTCGCGCAATTGCGTGCTCAAACACTTTCCGATCCTTCTATTGTCATGACCGGATATCAAACAGGCGAATCACTCCAAGCCTTGTTTATGGGCGCATCATTCGTGGTGCATCCTTCACAAAGCGAAGGATTGCCCATCGCCGTTCTTGAAGCGATGAGTTATGGAAAAGCAGTTATTGGTTCAGACATTCCTGAGAACATGGAGCTTCTTGCTGAAAGCGGCGTTCCAGTTCCTGTGGGAGACACCAATGCGCTCGCGCATGCCATACTCGACCTTGTTCGCGACCCCATGCAGGCAACTGCGCTCGGACGTCTTTCCCGTGAAATCGTAGAATCTGATTACCACTGGGATGATATTGCAAAAAAGACTGCCGCCTTGTATGAAAACGAAAAGCGGATGCCGGTTGCGGTACTCGCACTTCGGTAACGCAACGTGACACGAACGTAAGAGCCTGTTCATACTCTTTTTTCTAGATACGTTTTGATGATATTTTTAGCGAAAAAGCTGAAGGGCGACGAAGTGTAGCCGAAGCTACAATGAGGAGCCCTGAAACTTTTGCAGCAAAAATAGCGCAAAACGGACTCAGGAAAAAGAGTATGAACAGGCTCTAAGGAACGGTTTTAAACCGTTCCTTTCGTTTTAATTTCCTTCACATTCGTTTTTGGCAATTTCCATTTCTCCACAAATGCCCCAAAACCCACGGTATTCAGCTTCTTTTGAACCGTCGTGGTGCTCTCTGCAAAAGAGAGGAGGGAATCAAGTGTAATTTTGTAGCGTTCGTTTACGACTATATAGGTAACCAACCCCGCGGTAACGGCTCGGCGAATGGTTCGGGTGCTTACGCCAAGGAATTTGGCAGCTTCAGACACAGAAAGGCGAATAGGGGCATGGGTTGGCATAAGCTTGCTTTTTTTGGCTAATTTCACTACTCTACAGCCTTCGTAAGGAGTATATCGTAAAGGATTTTCTGGAGGGAAAAGTCCCCACTGTAATAATTTTACACCTCCTACGTCTACATACATGTCAGGATATCGCACAAAGTATCTTGCCAAGCGCGTCTTCACGGCGCGTGATGGCCAAGCATATGGAGAGCTCTACGACCTGTACGCAGACCGTATTCGTAAGTTTCTCTTCTTCAAGCTTCCTCGCAAGGAAGATGCAGAAGACCTGCTTCACGAAACGTTTCTCCGTGCCTGGGAGTATATGACATCAAGCATGGTAGAAGACGTAGGTGCACTCCTGTTCCGTATCGCCAGAAATCTTATCGCAGATTTCTACCGAAAGAAAACGCCCGAAGCGCTTACCGAAGCGCTCGAAGCATCTCTCCAAGATACGACAAACATTCCCGACGCCCTCGACACACACATGGCCGGTGAGAGCGCAGTGCTCGCGCTAAAAACCATGAAGAGTGAATACCAAGAGGTGCTCATCATGCGATATCTCAGTGAGATGGAAATAGATGAAATTGCATCCGCACTCACAAAAACCCCCAACAACATTCGTGTGCTCTTGCATCGAGCAAAAGCAACATTAAAAAAAATCTTACATCCTTAAACTGTGTTTTTCTCTCGCCTTGCATTGCACCAAGCAAAAAACCTGCCATTGGCAGGCGCAGTTGATACTGCAACACACAGTACCGCTCGTGCACAGTTGCTGCGCGCACTTCCCGATGCAGTGTTCGAGTCAGCACCTTCGTCAGTAGGGTACTTTGTAGGGTTCGCGCAGTCGTTTGTGTACAAGCCAGTGGCCGCAAGTGCCGCTGCATTTGTGTTTCTCGCGGGTGGCTGGATGACCACCTCTGCAGCGCAAGCAAGTTTGCCGGGCGACACACTTTATAACGTAAAGCTCATCGCTGAGCGTGCGCAATTGCAAGTAGCTTCGCTCGATCGCCGTGCAGTGCTTCATACGGAGTTTGCGGGAAATCGTCTTGAAGAAGTTGCTGCACTGCAACGTGCAGGAGAAGAAGAGCCAGAGCGTGCACAATATATTCCAGAAACGGTGACGGCATTTCAGCAAGAAATTGCATCTGCAACAACTGATTTGCAAACACTCCAAACACAAGATCAAACACAGGCACTCACAACCGCCGCAACCGTACTCGATCAAGTGGTAATGCTCACAGAGTCCGCAGGACAGCTCGTAATAACAACCCCCGCAGCCAATGAAAATTCTTCACAAGCTTCCGAGGCAGGTTCTCAAGGTGTTGCTGAGCAAGTCGCTCAAACCACAGAAGCCATTGCTAAAGCTGCAAAAAATGTCGCCATTGAATCGCATGAGCTTTCTCCAAGCATTGAGTCAACGCACGAAATGGAAAGCCTCTTCAAAAATACACTTGGAACCATCGAAGCACGTCGTACAATGGTACTTCATCGCATAAAAAAAATTGAAGAAATTTCCATGGAACAAAAAACCATTCTCGCGCAAGCCGGAATTGTTCTCCCAAAGAAGTCGGTATTTACAGAGATGAAATCCACACTGGATGATATAGATGATGCAATTCCTTCTTTAATGAATGACTTTGCAGCCGGAAGTTTCCGATCGGCACTAGGCGCACTTGAAGAGATGGAAAGAATTCTTGCGGCAATGGAAATAAATCTCACGCTTGTCGAGCAGCCAATCATTACCGCGCTTTCGCAGCATGAAGTAGCACTGCAAGCAGAAGCCGAAGCCGAGGCACAAGCCGAAGCCGAAGCACAGGTAGAAGCCGAAGCGAGCGCAGAGATAAATGCAGAGGTAGATACGGGTACAGAGAGTGAGACGTAGAGGGTGAGCACTCCCAACTTCACTACTTCATTTCTTCATAACTTCCCAACCTCACTCACGCCCCTCCTTCAGAGTAGGGAACGGTTTAAAACCGTTCCCTACTCACAAGGGATGGCGTTCGCATCCCCGACAAAACCAGTAAAAGTCGAGGCCGCAGGGCCGGCTTTGTCCTTCTTCACACTCACCCCCGGCTCTGGGGTAAAAGAGCCAATTCTTTATAGCTTATGCAACATGTTCTTCAAACGGGTAAGCGCGTTTTCTCTGCAGCAGTAGCTGCAGCGACCATCGCTTTCTCCGTAGGTGCGGGATTGCTTGTCTCTCCTGCATCGGTGAGCGCCGCTTCTGCTGGCGATCTCATCAAAGGTACTTCACTTTCTACCGTGTACTACTACGGTTATGACGGTGAACGTTATGTTTTCCCTAACGAAACTACGTACATGTCCTGGTTCTCCGACTTTGACGATGTATCTACTATCTCCGACAGTGCACTCTCCGATATCACCCTTGGTGGTAACGTAGTTATGCGCCCAGGTTCTTGGTGGGTAAAGGTTCAGTCCGCTGCTGATACATACGCAGTTGCTCGCAACGGTATGCTTCACTGGATTGAAACCGCAGACGTCGCTGAAGACTTTGCAGGTTCCGACTGGAACCAGCGCATCGTTGACGTTCCAGATGTGTTCTTTGCTGACTACACCGTTGGTACTTCCCTCATGGAAGCTACCGCATACGAAGGTGCCCTCTACGAAGTAGGCGGAATCACCTATCTCTCTTGGGGCGGTGAAATGCGTGAGGTAACCGATGATGGCATGGATGCCAACGGCCTCATGTCAAAGTTCGTGTTGGATGGTTCCGGTATTGATGACAGCGCTCTTACCATGGGTGATGAAATTTCTTCGGAAATAACATCCCTTGTAGACACTGCGCAAACCGAAACAGATACAGAGCCAACAGTAGACGGTGATATTACCGTTTCTGCAGCTTCTTCTATGCCAGTAGGTTCCACCGTAACCGGTGGTGCAAACGGCGTTGAAGTATTTTCTTTCGACGTTGAAGCTGGTTCTGAAGACGCAACGCTTGATAGCCTTGTGCTCTCCTTAACAGGTGCAGGTTCTACCAGCAACATTTCCGCAGTGTACCTTTACCAAGGTGCAACGCGCCTTACTGAATCCCGCACGGTAAACTCTTCTACACGCGAAGTTACAATGAGTTCGCTTGATGTAGAAATTCCTGCAGGTGAAACGGTAACCCTTGACGTCAAGGTAACCATTTCTGCTTCCCAAACTGCTGCTGACACCTTCGGATTCGAAATCGAATCTGCAGAGATGGTAACGGCTTCTGGTGAGGTAGATGGTGACTTCCCAGTTTCTGGTGATGAATTTACGCTTTCCGGATCTGATTCCGGCAACGTAACCGTTACGAAAACCGGTAGCGTTGATGACCCAACCATTGGTGCGAACGATGCAGAAATTGCAGAGTTCAAAATCGATGCAACAGGTTCTGAAGATGCTTCGATAGAGTTGATCACCCTCAAGGTTGACAACGCTTCCGATCACTCAGATTTCAACTTGTGGGATGGTTCTGAATGGCTTGTTGCGTGTGAAAACACCGTAAGCGATCAGGTTGTGTGTGACCTTTCCGATAGTCCATTTGACATCGAAGAAGGTAACAGCAATATCTTCCGTCTTTCTGCCGACATTGGTGGACAAGATGCAGATACCGTTAAAGTATTCGTAGACAATGCTATTGATATTGTTGCCATGGGTGGTGACTTCGGTCACGGCCTTACGGTGTACATTGCGTCAGCTGATTCCGGTTCGTACGATGGTACTTCTTGTACAACTTCCGCAGGTAACTGTTCATTCAGTACCGTGCAGGGTGGTGAAGTAACCTTCGCATTTAACGGTCCTTCCGCAGGTGATATTCAGGTTAGCGGTCAAGACCAGGTACTCTTGGAGTTCTCTCTTACCGCAGCCCAAGAAGTCACCATTAAGGATCTTGACATCATCGTGTACGGTGATGACGATGCCGATAATGATGCAACCGATGCCGGAGACGACGCTGATAGCGATGACGATTCTACCGACGGTGGAACGCAGAACGCTCTTGGTGACGCTGACGGTTTGGTGAACACCGCTGATGCAAACTTGAAAGATATCAAGATCATCAACATGGACACCGGTGTCGTATTCATGAGTCCTTTGGAACTTGATTCTGTTCTCGCCGCAGCTGATGACGCAGATCAAACCATTGACTTCACAGAAGATGTTACCGTTCCTGCAGGTTCAACCTTGAACCTTGCAGTTACGGCAGACATTGATAGCTCCGCAACCTCCGGTACCGAATTTGCTGCTGCCCTTGACGTTTCCGGTCTTTCGATCGAAGACAGCAATGGTGACGCACTTTCTGGATCTGACATTGTTCCTGGTTCTGACCTTACCGGTTACAACCAAGAAGCATTGTCCGCTTCCCTTACAATCGCTTTGGCTTCTACGCCAGGTGATACCACCACCGTTCAGGGTACCGATAGCCACGTAGTTGTAGGCTTTACGGTAACGGCGGGTGATGCTTCCGATGTAACCGTTACCGACATGGTGCTCTCCGCATATGGAGATGCTGACGACACCACTCTGGTACTTGGTGGTGAAACAGACGGTCAAGTAGAAGATTATGTTGAGTCTTGCTCTCTTTACGTCGGCGAAACGCTCGTAGGTGGCCCTGAAGCTCCTGCTTCAACGGGTAATACCATCACCTTCGACAGCATGGATTGGATGCTTGAAGCATCTGATGTAGTTACCTTGAATGTAAAGTGTAACCTTGCAAACCCTTCCGAAACCACACTCACCTATCTTTCTTTTGACCTTGCCGACGTAAGCGCCGACATTACCGCAGAAGATGAAGATGGTGATGCGGTGACGGCAACGGGTGATGCAGTAAACGGTGGTACCGCAGCAACGAATATTGTTAC
>JBBTSN010000103.1:0-8480 GCA_038078775.1 Patescibacteria group bacterium
ATATCTTTCCAAACAATCCGAATACTTCCTGGGTGTTCTTGGAGGAAGCTCACGAGAATGCTTTCGATGGTTGCACAGCTTGCGCAGGCATAATCACTGTAGGTTACAACAGTGACTGGGGCATCTGCATCTCCAAGTTGCGGATCAACAATCGTAATTGCGGGCGTGCTAATCGCCTCACTGTCGGTAAAATTGATATCGTTTGAGAATTGGAGACTCAGAACAGTTGCGCCAAAAATAAGCACCACAAAAAGGCCAAGAGTAACAATGATGTGCCAAAAGTATTCTCGCATATTATTTAAGGCGGATCATGTTGAGCTTTCCGCGCCCGTCGGTGTAGTAGAGGGAGCTCTCATCATCATTAATTGAGATATTCTTGATAACGGTAGAAACGGTGGGGATGGCAACAAGTTCGGCATTTCCAGAAGGAACAGAGAATTTATACAGGTAGTCGGGGCCATCAAGAATTTCAGGGCTTCCTCCGCTTCCTGCGGGTGTTTCGGTAGGAACTCCGCAATAAACAGTCGATTCATCATAAAATGCACAACGATCAACGGTAGTTTTTACGCCAAGACGTACGCGGGTATCTCCATTGCGGTCACCTTTTGCATCAACGTACCAAAGGCTTGGTCGGTAGTCGTCGCCCGAGTCAGCAATGGAATAGAGAATATATTTTCCGCTGGGTGACCAAATATTTTCATAGTTGGTTCCGTTGACGGTAATTATTCCATCAGCCTCGCCATCTTCTCCGATGATGTACATCTGGTATTGTCCAAAAGCAGAATCTCCCGTACCTCCCGTTGCGGAAAATCCAACAATAGAACTTTCGGGCGACCAACTTACCGTTACTTTATCATCATTCGCACCAAGTGCAGCAACGACTTTTGTTGAAGATCCATCAGCTGCGGCAATGACCAATGTGCGATTAGAAGGATCGGTACCAATGCTCTTTGAGGCAATTTCTGTACCGTCAGCAGAAAAAGAGAACTCCTCCCAGTGCTCAGGGAGCGTGACTTGCTTTGCGGTTTCAAAGTTATAAACAACATTGCTGCCATCAGGGAACTCAATCACCGCGGCTGTCGCCTCACTGTTAAATACAACCGTTTCCGCGGAAGGAAATTGTTCTAGGCTGAGCGCAACGGCGTTTCCGTTCTCATCAATGGTATAAAAGCGCCCATCAGCGGGATCATAGTACGCGACAGTGCCGTTCGCGGTGAGATGAGGGCTTGTGACGGCACTACTTGTAAGTTGCGTGGTGATGGTTTCGCCCCCGTTAGCAACTTGGGAGGCAGGTAATTGCCCTGATCCTCCTGTAGTGGGTGTATTTCCGCCGGCGCCGGGGGTTGCATCACCAGAGCCTGGCAAGGATCCATTTGCGATTTCATCTCCTGGAGTGGAATCAGTATTTACGACAGAAGGAGGTGCGGCAAAAAAGAACCAGTAAAGCGCAAATGCGATAAGGAGGGTTGTTCCGAGAAAAAGTGTAAGGCGCAAAACGATTTTTGCGCGATCTGAAAGTTCGATAGTCATAGATTATATGAAGCCATTTAGCGTAAAAAAGGGGAAGAGAAAAAGATTCATAATAGCAACGAGAACCGCGATAACAACACAGACAATGATGACGCTAATAACACACACGAAGAGAAAGTAGAGAAAATCCCCCGGTTCTCGAAGAGGGCGATAGGGTGGAAAGACGGTATGAAGCATTTTTTGCGCACCAGTTGAAGGTTGACTTTCTGGAGAAAGAACAGAGACAACGCCCCGGGCCATGAGATATAAATAAGTACACGCGAAAACAATCCACGCATCCCACCCCACACTATCAAGAGCGTTACCACCATTTCCAGCGCCTTTCGCTACCCAACGTGACGTTTTTTCCTTCATCAGCTTTTTCATTTCTTCAGCCGCTTGATCAGATGCCTGATTTATTTTATTACGAATATTTTGGCTAATTGACTGCGCGCCTTCAATATCTTCGGCCTCTCTTGCTTGCTGCTGAAGGGCACCTAAACTTTCCCTGTACGTTACGGGTTCTTCGTCAGTTGAATATTCAGGGTCTGGAAGTGCAGCAACGTCGTCAGGAAGAAGAGACGGTGCGTCAACACCCTCAGCCATGCGGGCCTGCTGTTGAATATAGGAAAAGTTATTCGGATCAATTGCATTTGTATCCATTGCTCCCGGTAGTGGGGAGCCAAGCGGATATTGCGCAACGACATTATTTTCTGAACCATATCCGAACTTCTGACGATTATCAGCAGCAGCTTGTCTCATCTCTTCCAACTCCGCAAGGTACGTCTCAAGCTCGGCTTTGGAAAAGGTATTACCATATAAGTCTCTAATCCTACCGTCGTTCCCGCCACCCCTTTTTGCTTCATCCATGCGTCCAAAAGCATCGCTAGCTTGCTCTCCATCACGAAGAGAAGTTTGCATGCTCGAATCCCCGTACTGCATAAAGCCGTTACGGTAACCTCGTCGCGTTTAATCCGAGTTGCGCATGCGATTGAAGGCGTCGCTGACCTGCTCTTCGTCGCGAAGAGAAGTTTGCAGGCTCGAATTAAAGCCGTTACGGTAAGCTCTAATCATTTCTTGCACTTTCTGTAGCTTTGTAAAGCGTTCTCTCGGCGTCCCCGAAAAAGGCGTCGCATCGTTAAATCCCCGGCGTCGATCCAGGTTGAGTTGATTTAGATATGCGCGCTCTTGAGGAAGTGGGGCGACCATGCTACAAGTATAGCAAGAGATCTAACCCCTTTCGTATGCTTGTCCGCGATTTCATGCAACAGGTGGCGGTAGTGTTCCCTGCAAGCCTTACGTGGAGAGAGGCTGCTGAGCAATTGTTAAAGCATCGGGTGTCAAGCGCGTGTGTGGTTGACGAACAAGGAAAGTTGGTAGGGATTTTGTCAGAAAAAGACTTGTTTCGAGGAATGTTTCCAGGTTACACTGAATGGAATGCAGAGCCTCACGCATTTTTGGGCGCCGAAGAGTTAGAAGAACAGGCACGGCAAACTGCAGGGAAAATGGTTCAACATGTGATGTCCGAACGTTTAGTAACCACAACGCCCGAAACGCCGTTATTGCGTGTAGGAGGCATTATGGTTGCAAGTGGCGTCCATCATGTGCCGGTTCTTGACGGGGGAGTTGTGGTAGGAATGGTAGGACGTGGTGATATTTATCGCGCCATTTTAGAGAAATATTTCACGACGAGCTAGCTTAAATCTCACCTATTTTTTGAAAAAAGTGAGAAAGTAATAGTAAGAAACATGGAGAAAGTTAAAATTGCGATAGCTGGGCTTGGGGAGTTTGGCTCGCAACTGGTGAGTTGGATTCAATTGGGTAAAATGGAAGGGATAGAAATTCTCTACTGTATAGAACCAAACAAGGAGAAATGGGGTCTAAATAACCCCGTTTGTTACGCCTGTTTACAGGACGTTCCAAAAAATTTGCGTACACGAACTCAGGTGATTGTTGATTGTTCACCTAAAGGTTGCGGTGCGTCAAACCTGGAACTTTACAAATCTTTTGGATTGCCTGCGGTTTTTCAAAACGGTGAATCTTTGGGACTTTGTGAACTTTTTTATTCAAGAAATGAAAAAATAAGCAGTCGTTATTTGAAAGTCGCAAAATGTTCCGCGCTTTCTACTTGTGTGGTCACAAGTCCCCTGATGAATGCTCTCAGCATTCAAAAAATTTGGTGTTCGCATTTCAAAGTAAACAATCATGACCGCATGGTTGACTTTGATTATGTTTCCGGGAGGGAAATCACAGCTTTACTTGGTATCGAAGCAATTGTTGATGTTACATACTTGCGTGGGATTTCTCATAACGGCTATGTTTATCACGGGTTTATTCATGTACATTGTGCAAAACCGCCATCTCGTAATGTGGCTTTGGAAATTTTATCTCAAAATCCAGACGTAATTGTTGTCGGAAAGAATATAGACACACGTTCGTTTCCTCGCACAACAAAAACGTTAGTGATGAAAGACGGTATACGTGTTAGTGGGAATGTTTTACAAATTCCAGTTTTGTCATTTACCCCAGAGATCAATTTCCCTCAAAATGAAATTGCAATTCGCTTATTAACAAAAAGTAAGTTGGAGTAGTTCTAAGCAAGAATAAGCGCGCCCTCCCGAGTCTTTTTTAAAGAGAATGAACGCTTTTTTGCGGGCGCGTGAACGATTTTTTCTGCAAGAGGCTCTTCAATAAGGGTGCGCAAAACATGGCGAACCTCGCGTCCGCCTTTTTTACGTTCAATTTTTGCGGCAACGATCGATGCGATGTTGGCGGGAACGGTGAGGCTAATACCCTGTACTTTGAGGCGCTTTTTGAGAAGAACAAGTTCACTGCGAACGATTTTTTGAATATCTGCAGGTTGGAGCGGCTTAAAGAGACACAGTGCATCAAAACGGTTTAAGAGTTCACTAGAGAAGCGATCTTCAAGATGTTCGCGCAACGTTCCAGTATTCTGTTCTTTGCCCGTAAAGCCAAGCGCTTGTTTCTCGAACAGTTCCTTTGCGGCATTGGTAGTGGCTATAATAATGGTATTGCGGAAATTGATGAGCATTCCAGATGCATCGCGAAGCTCGCCTTCTTCCAAAATCTGCAAAAGCAAATGATGCACATTACGATGCGCTTTTTCAAATTCATCAAACACCACAACAAGTGCAGGATTTTCCTTCACGCCATCCGTAAGCTGTGCGCGGTCTTTGTAGCCAATATATCCCGCGGGGGAGCCAATGAGCCGGCTTACGCTGTGTGACTCAACATACTCACTCATATCAAGACGAAGAAGCGAAGCTTTTCCGTGCCCAACATGTTTTGCAATGGCTTTAGAGAGCGCCGTTTTTCCTACACCCGATGGTCCCGCAAACAAGAACGATGCAAGAGGTCGCTCTGCAGGAGCAAGCCCAAGCTTTGCACGGAGAAGGGAAGTGGTAACGGCCTTCACGACAGCATCCTGACCAACTATTTGTTCGCTCAAGAGCGTGTAAAGTTCCGCGAGATGTTCTTTGTCGGAAGTTTGTACTGCGGCAAGTGGTGTGCCGCTTTGTTCGGAAATACTTACGAGCAAATCTTCGCGCGTTGCTTTACGCCCTGCGGTTTTTGCACCAAGCTCGTCAAGAACATCAATCGCCTTGTCGGGAAAGCGTTGCGTAGGCATGAGGCGTTCGGTAAGCCGAATAATCTCCTCAAGAATAGCCGGGCTAAAAGATGTTTTATGATGCTTGGCAAAAGAAGGGGCAATACCTTTGAGGATAGTGATGGTTTCTTTTGCGGTTGGCTCATGCACGGTAATTTTCTGGAGACGACGGGAAAGTGCACCATCGGGTTCGATATGCTTTTTGTATTCTTCACGCGTTGTTGCACCAATCACGCGAATTTCTCCGCGAGCAAGTGCAGGTTTAAGAATATTTGCAGCATCCAAGCTACCTCCACCACCCGATCCTGCACCAACAACCGTATGAAATTCATCAATGAACACCACTGAGTTCTTGATACTTTTCAAGTCATCAACAATATCAAGCAAGCGAGCCTCAAAGTCTCCGCGATACACCGCACCCGCAACCAAACTTCCCATGTCAACGGAAAAAATACGCGTATCTTTGAGCGCGGCAGGAACTTTGCCAGACATAATACGCTGCGCAAGCCCCTCAACGATTGCGGTTTTTCCTACGCCAGGATCTCCGATAAGAAGAGGATGGTGTTTGGTTTTACGCGCAAGAATGGTTGCAAGACGATCGATTTCTTGAGAGCGCCCAACAAGCGGAAGCGCGCGGCTTGCGGGATCTTTCTTGGTTAGTTCCTTGCCAAAATATTCGAGTGCAGAAGTCTCATGTTCGTCTTCGTGGGTTTCACCACAATGTTCACAAGCTTCCTTTTTATCTTCCTCGGTTTTTTGTTCATCGATAGTGAGATTTTTTGCATCTTTGAGTGTTTTGCTCAGCGCTTGTTCAAAAGAGGCTTTTTCAACGCGTGCAGTTTGAAAAAGAAGCGACTGCACTTCGGGAATGTGTGCCTGCAAAAAACCAAAGAGCAAATGCTCGGTCCCGATAAACGGATGATCATGAAGATTTGCGGCAAGAATGGCCTTTTCTAAAATACGACGAGAATCTGGAGAGAGATTAGGTGTTTCAGTTTCGGGAACTTCTGTTTTTCGGGGCGGAAGAGAGCTCATGATCTGATCAACCGAAATATGTGCACGGTTAAGCAGTGTGTTGCCTATGGACTGGGGCTGCGTTGCAAGTGCCCACAAAAGATGTGTAGGAGTAATGAGTTCCGAGCCTTTTTCAGAAGCAAAAACAAGCGCACGAGTAAGGACGCTTTTTAAAGGATTACTAAATCGCTCAAGGGCATTATCAAACATAGGTTATTTACCCATTGAGGTAAGGCGGGCGATGCGGTCTTCAACAGGTGGATGTGTTGCAAAAAGCTTGCTAAACCAACTTACTTTTCCGCCCTCTTTTGCTCCAAATGGGCTGCTAATAAAAAGGTGCGCGGTTGCGTGGTTTGCTTTTTTAAGCGGCTGACCATGAGCACTTATTTTTTGAAGTGCAGAAGCAAGGCCCTCGGGGTAGCGAGTGAGAAGCGCACCAGATGCATCGGCGAGATATTCGCGCTGACGTGAAACGGCGAGCTTAATAATTTCTGCAAGAAGAGGAGAAAGGATTGCAAGAACAAGACCGATAACAAGAAGAATAGTCCCCGCCTCTTTTTTATTGCCTGCAAAGCTGCTGCGCAGAAGAATATCGGAAAGCAACATGACCGCACCCACAAGAACAACAACAATGGTCATGACGCGAATGTCGTAGTTCTTTACGTGGGAAAGCTCGTGCGCGGCAACGCCTTCAAGCTCTTGCTTATTAAGAATGCGAAGAAGACCGGTGGTAAATGCGATCGATGCATGTTCAGGATCTCTCCCGGTTGCAAACGCATTTGGGCTATCATCGTTCATGAGATAAATTGCAGGCGTGGGCTGACCGTTTGTGATACAGAGATTTTCAACGATGTTGTAGAGCTCGGGCGCTTCGGACTTGGTAATTGCTTTCGCACCACTCGCCATGAGCGCAATTTTATCCGAGAGGTAGTAACTAATAAGCGCATAAATAATGGTAAACGTACCTCCAAGTGCTGCCGCGGCATACACATCCAATCCCGATGCAGCTCCGAGAACCATACACAAAAGCAACGTGAAGCTTCCCATGAGAATGAGGAGCATCCACGTTTTATTTTTGTTCTCGGAGATCTGGGAATACATAGGAGGGGGGTAAGATAAAAGACAGCAGACAACAGATAAAAGATGGTGAACGTCTGCCGTCTGCCGTCTGCCGTCTCTTATCTTATTCTTAAAACTTCACCTCAGGCACAGCGTCTGCCTCAGCAGGCGCATCGTAGAAGGTATATGCGGTAAATCCGAGCAAGTTTGCAATCATGTTGGTAGGAAACACCTGGAGCTTTGTATTGAAGTCGCGGGTTTGGCTATTGTAGAAGCGACGTGATGCTTGGATTTTATCTTCAGCGTCAACGAGCTCAGTTTGCAAATGGCGGAAGTTATCAGATGCCTTAAGGTCTGGATACGCTTCTGCAACCGCAAAAAGTGATTTAAGCGTTTCGGTAAGCATACCCTCAGCTTTTGCGTGCTCGGCAGGTGTGCCTGCTTGCATAGCGTTTGAGCGAGCCTCAGTAACCTGAGTAAACACACCCTCCTCATGTTTCGCATACCCCTTTACGGTGTTTACGAGATTGGGGATAAGGTCATAACGACGCTTAAGCTGCACTTCAATATCTCCAAGCGCCTCTTGTACGCGATTCTTGAGCGTTACCAATCCGTTAAAGGTAAAAATGAGCCAAAGACCAGTAACGAGAACCAGGCCAAGTAAAACGAGAAGGATTATTCCTGAGATACCAGTCATAGAAAAAAGACGTTTAATTTGATACGCTAAGCGTATGGCCAAACGGCTCAAAAGTCAATGGAAAAATATCGCTAACCTATGCCAATTCCTCACCATATTTTTCGAAGTTACAACATCAGAGGATTGCTCAGCGAGGTTACTCCTGAGGTAGCCCAAAAAGCGGCACATGCATTAATTGCAATTACTGGCGCAAAAAAGGTGGTCGTTGGGCGAGATATGCGGCAAACAAGTCCGGAGCTTGCAGAGGCGGCAATCGCTTTTTTTCTTGAACAGGGTGTTGATGTGTTGGATATTGGGATGTGCACATCTTCAATGTACAACTTTGCGGTTACTTCTCGGTCAGATGTGGGAGCGGGTCTTATGGTAACGGCATCGCACAACCCCGCCGAATACAACGGTATTAAAATGGCGCATAGAGACGGCTTACCGATCGCGGGAACAGAAGTACTCGCGCATGCGGAAGACGTTCTTGCCGTTCCGGAAGCGGAGGGAAAAAGAGAAGGATACGATGTTCTCGGTCAATATCTTGAACAATGCCTCTCTCTTGCAAAAACTCCTGACGTTCGGGGAGCA
>JBBTSN010000104.1:0-8984 GCA_038078775.1 Patescibacteria group bacterium
GTTCAGCTCGTACTTCTTACCGGTCGCTTTGTTGATTCGCCAAACATTCCTACCGATGTACTTATTGTGAGTAGCTGTACTCCTGAGGTGGTGACTGCTGCGATTGCTGACTTTGAACGTGATCTTGGCCGTGAAGTGAATTACACTGCGCTTTCTCCTGCGGAATATCGCTATCGGAAAGATGTGGGCGACCGTTTCCTTGTAACGATTTTTCAAGAAAAGCACGCCATTCTTTTTGAAGATCCCGCCGTATGATGTTGTGTATTGATGGATCTGATGTTGAGTCAGTTTTTTTTGCGCTTGTGAAACGTGAAGGTGAGACTCTTCGCGTTATTCACACACAGCAGGTTCCTCGACGATTGGGTGACGAGCTTCGTTTGGTGCAGGAGTTTCTTTTGGCGCATGCGTGTGAGCAGGCGGATGTTGAGGCGGTTGGACTCGTGATTGGTCCGGGGTCTTCTGGGGCGCTTCGGAGTACGTTGAGTCTTTTTGATGCGTGGGCGCTTGGGAGAAGTATTGAAATGTATGAAGTGGTGAGGTTGCCTCCGGTCCTATCGGGCCGTAGGCCCGGAGGGGGAAGTGGTGAAGTTGGGAAGTTGGGAAGATGGGAAGTTCGTGGGTCTGCGAAACCGTTTGTTCTTCCGGTGTATGAACGGGCTGCGCATACGACACCTTCGCATAAAGATGCACTGGGAAGACGAACTTCTGTGTAGCGTGTATGAAAAAAACCTTTGGTCAATATGGAAAGAATCGGCTCTGGGAAATTATTCCCGGAGCGATTTCTTGGACGGTGGTTTTGGGCACGCTTTTTTTGGCATTTTTTGCACCTGAAGCCGCGATTGTTTTTATTATCTTGTTTGATTTGTATTGGATGTTGCGCGTGTTTTACTTTGTGATTTACGTAGGATTTGCGTATCGGACATATCGAAAAACGCTTGCAACGGATTGGTGGAAGATGGTGCAGGCCATGCCATGCCATGAAAAGATTTATCACGTGGTCATGCTTCCGTTTTATAAGGAGGAGTTTTCTATTTTAGATGAGGCGCTGCAGGCACTTTTGCATAGTGCGTATCGACCTGATCGTATTGTTGTGGTGCTTGGTGGTGAGGCGCGCGCAGGAACGTATGCTGATGAGTGTGGAAAGATTTTGCGGGAAAAGTATCAGGATCGTTTTGCGGGATTTTTGTGCACCGTACACCCCGCGGATCTTCCGGGGGAGATTATTGGGAAGGGTTCGAATTTGCGATACATGGCTACGCAGTTGAAAGTATGGATTGATGCACAAATGATTCCGTACGATGACATTATCGTTTCTGCGTTTGATGTAGATACGGTTGCTCATTCGCAGTATTTTGCAAAACTTACTGAGCTTTTTCTCACGCTTCCCAATCCTACACGTACTTCTTTTCAGCCGGTTACCGTGTTTAGTAATAATATTTGGAACGCTTCGGCACCGGTACGTATTGCGGCATTTGGTACGACGTTTTGGTTGTTGGGTGAGCTTGTTCGGCCTGAGCGTATGTGGACATTCTCTTCGCATTCCATGCCATGGCGCATGCTTGTTGATGTGGGTTTTTGGGAGCCTGATTTGGTGAGCGAGGATTCGCGTATTTTTATGCAGGCGTTTTTACGCTATGAAGGTGACTATCGTGTTACTCCCGTTTTTCTTCCGGCGGGTATGGATACCGTTATTGGTGAGCATTATGCGGGGAGTTTGGTTGCGCTCTATAAGCAGCAGCGCCGTTGGGCGTGGGGAGTTGAGCATGTGCCGTACATGGTTAATCAGTTTAAGCTGCACCCTCAGATTCCTTTTCTCACGAAGTTTAAATATCTTTTTAACCATATTGAAGGCATGGTGACGTGGTCAACGGCGCCGATTATTATTTTTGTGCTTGGCTATTTGCCGTTTGTAACGATTCAGGGGCATGTGCAAAGTGCACTTGTGGCAAATTCTCCGTTTACGCTTGAGTTTATGATGCGCGGTGCAACGCTTGGTGTGTTTGTGACCGGTGGTTTGAGTTTTATGTTTCTGCCGCCACGACCTGCGTATATTCATAGAGCGCAATGGCTTATGATGTTTGCCCAGTGGCTTTTGCTCCCCATTACGTTTATGTTTTTTGGTGCGTTTCCGGCGCTTGATGCACAGACCCGTATGATGTTTGGAAAATATCTTGGATTTAATGTTACGGTAAAATCAGCTGCTTCTCGAACGAAATCCGTATGATGGAAGTTTCTTTGCATGTATTACTGTGGAATGGTGAACGGGATTTGCCTGATTTAGTGCATTCTTTGCGTGCGCTTTCGTATCCCAATTTACACATTCGCATGATTGATAACGGAAGCATTGATGGCTCGCGTGCGTATATTCAAGAACATGCACCGGAATGGCTTGTGGGATGTAATACAAAGAACATTGGTTTTGCTGCGGGGCATAATCAGCTTATTTCTCTTGCGCTTCATCGATGGGAGGGTGAGGATTTGTCGCAAAAAATTGTTGTGGTGACGAATCAAGATATGATTCTTGATGCTGAATGTATTTCAAAAATGGTTGAAGCTTTTGAGAGACAGAATTCTTGTGGAGCGGTGCAGCCAAAGGTACTGCGTGCAATTCGTCCGGCTACTGAGCATGACGAGCGCATGCTTTCTGACGTGATTGATACTACGGGATTGGTTATGAATTTGTGGTGGCGTATGGAGGACAGGGGTGCGGGCGTGCGAGATGAAGGGCAGTTTGATGAGCAGCAAGATATTGTGGGACCTGGTGGTGCGTTTGCGGCGTATCGTGCAAATGCTCTTGTTGGGGCTGTAGAGAATGGTCAGTATTTTGATGAGGATTTTTTTTCGTATCGTGAAGATTGTGATTTAGCGCTTCGTTTGGTGCGACGAGGATATGCAACTATGTTTGCTCCACGAGCGAAAGCGTGGCATTACCGAGGTATGTTTGGTGTTGAGAAAAGAAATCTTTTTCAACGTTTACGAGATCGGCGTCAGCAGCAGTCATTTCGTAACGCATGGTCTATGCGGAACCAGCTTTTCTTCTTGGTAAAGCATGTACCTTTGCAGGCGTGGAAGTCATTTCCCAGGATTTTTTTCCAGGAGGGGGGGAGAGTTTGTTACGCATTGATTTTTGAGCCTGATACGCGCAAGCTCTTGATTCGTGCCTTGCTAACTTTGCAAAAGATGCGTAAAAAGCGGAAGGAGATCTTTAAGAATACTCGTATTTCTTCCGATGAATTGTGTGCCTATGCCAAGCGTTGAGTTGAGCATTTTGATTGTCTATATGAGTGGTGCGCGTATTGCGCGCCAGACGTTGCGTAACTTACGACGTATTGCGCCGTTGTGTAGTTTTGAAATTATTGTCGTTGATAATAATGCCAAGATGGGCTTTGGGAGAGTTCTTGCGAAGGAGTTTCCTGAAATACGCTATATCCCCATGGATAATAATCGTGGTTTTGGTACGGCAATGAATGTAGGCATCCAGGCAGCAAAGGGAGAGATGGTACTTATTTTTAATCCCGATCTAGCTCCCAATCCCGGATCGCTCGATCTCATGCTTGAGAGGTTTAAGGCAGACGCGACGATTGGGATTTTGGCGCCAAAACTTCAAAATCCTGATGGAACATTGCAGCATTCAATTTTTGCTTACCACACCCTTCTTATTCCAGTTCTCAGTCGTACGTTTTTGGGAAAAACTTCTTGGGGGAAGAAAAAGCTTGCCGATTTTCAATTACATCATTGTGATCATACGGTCACTCAAGATGTTGATTGGGCAATGGGGAGTGCACTTCTTGCGTGGAAAAAAGATTTATTGGCTTTGCACGGTTTTGATGAGCAGTTTTTTATGTATTACGAAGATGCAGATTTGTGTCGACGGATGCACGGAATGGGCAAACGCGTGGTCTATTTTCCTGAGGCCTGCATGATACACTACCATCGTCGCGCCTCTGCGGATGGTTCGTTTATTCGTCAGATTCTCAACCCGCTTACGTGGCAGCATATTCGGAGTGCGCTTTTGTACGCAAAAAAATATCGACATGGAAGAAGTACGGAAACTCAAGTTCAGGAAACCGTGGTCACGTAGCGCGCGTGTCTTGTTTTGGATATTTTGCATAGGGTTTGGAGTATTTTTTATTCTCTGTTTGGTTTTTGCGGGTCTTGTGGGAACGCGTGCATTTGCACTTGCGCAATCGGTGCGCGAGGTACAGCGGTCGCTTAAGGTTTATGATCTTTCGTCAGCACAACTTGCTCTTCAAGATGCTTCCTCACATGCCACTGCTCTCGAGCGCACGCTTTCCTTCGTCCCTTTTGTGGGAGTGCTTCCCTATATTGGAGAGACGTACGTTGCGTCCTTGCAGGCACTTCATGTTGTGGTTGAGGGTTTTGATATTGCCTATGATGCGGTTGGCATTGCGTATTCTATAACTGATGCTATTGACCGTGCCGCACTCGGAACATCACTTACGTTCTTAGAAGATCCTCGACCGTATGTTGATTTTTCTGAAGGAGAACGACGTGCAGCTCTTAATGCTTTTGCTCAAAGCGCTATTGAGCTGCGCTCTCTTCGTGTTGCGCTTGTGCTTGCTGAGCAAGACTTGGCGCGTATTGATGCTAATGCGCTTCGTATTCCCGAGGTTATTAATGCCCTTGCTTTGGCGCAAGAAAAGATTCCGAGCATGGTTACGGCGATTGATATTCTTGCTCCGTTTGCTTCTGTGGCACGTGAATTCGCAGGTGTTGATGCGGAGACTCAGTTTCTCATTCTCTACCTTAATAATGCCGAGCTTCGTCCGGGGGGAGGGTTTATTGGAGCCTATAGCCTCATGAATATTGATAAGGGACAGATAGTCGAATTTTCTACCGAAGATAGTTATTTTGCAGATCAATTTGTTGAAGGAAGTGACGCGTATTATGTTGCGCCACCTGCACCTATTCAGAATTATCTCGGTATTCCTGAGTGGTATTTCCGTGACGCGTCATGGTCGCCAAGCTTTGTGCAAACTGCACAAGATGCACGACAGCTTTTACGCCAGGAGCTTTCTTTTGGGAATCAACCCGTTCCTGATGCGCATCATGTTATTGGAATTACTCCTGATTTTATTGAAGAGGTGTTGCGTCTTGTGGGGCCTATTTCTGCAAACGGTGCAACGTATACTGCGGATAATGTCTATGAGCTTTTGCAGTATCAGGTTGAACAGGGATTTGTTGATGTGGGGACAGCCTATGAAGATCGTAAGCTCGCGTTGAAAATTGTTTCTAAAACCATGATTGAGCGATTGCTTGAAATGTCTCCTACTTCGTGGATTGATTTTTTTGCAGTATTTCATGATGAGCTTAATAACAAGCATGTTGCGTTTGCGAGTACAGATACCGATACGCAGGCGTTTTTGGAGGATGCAGGTTGGGCGGGGATTGTGGCACCTTCCTCGGTTGATGATGTGTTTTTCTTTGTTGATGCAAACTTGGGTGCACTTAAGACCGATCCGGTCGTTGATCGAAATATTACGTATCGTGTGAGTCCAAGTGTTTCCGGTGGATATCGGGCTACTGCAACGATTGTGTATACCAATAATGGTGTTGCTGATTATAAAACGGGTCAATATCGAACATACGCTCAGCTTTTTGTGCCTTTCGGTGCAGTGTTCGTGAGTAGTTCTGGGACTACGCGTGAGGTATTTACTGAGCAATCTTTGGGTATGACCAGTTTTGGCACGTTTCTTGAGGTAGAGCTTGGTGAATCGAGAACGGTTTCTTTTACGTACGATCTTCCTGAAACGGTTGTTCATGCCATTGAACGGGGCGTTTATACGCTTGGAGCCTTTAAGCAGATGGGTGCCAGGGATAACCTTTTGACCCTTGACCTTGATTTTGGTACGAACCTCGTGGCTGCAGACCCTCAGGAAGATCCGGAACATTACGGAAATACGCAGTACGAATATATTACGACGCTGTCTTCGGATGCGATCTTTCGAATAACACTGTAGGGTTAAGGTGGTTAACATGGTTTAGTTGGTTTTTGTGAAAAGTACGGTGAGGATAACCATCTTAACCATTTAAACCAAATTAACCTCACCTTTTCTTGTATGCTCGGAAAAAAAATTGGTATTGACCTTGGCACCACCACGGTATTGGTCTACGTTCCGAAGCGCGGCATTATTATCAATGAGCCTTCTGTTGTTGCGATTTCCAAGGCGGATCGTGTTGTTCTTGCGGTGGGGAAGGAGGCGAAGGATATGCTTGGCCGTACGCCGGATACTATTGTTGCTCGCCGACCTTTGCGTGACGGGGTCATTGCGGATTATCGGACTACCGAAGCGATGCTTCGCTATTTTATTAATAAGGCACTTGGGGGATTCCGTTTGTTTAAACCGGAAGTTATGATCGCGGTTCCGGGGGGCATTACTTCAACAGAGCGTCGTGCGGTGGTTGATGCGGCGCTTATGGCGGGTGCTCGCGTAGCCTATGTTATTAAGCAGCCGATTGTGGCAGCAATTGGAGCAAATATTCCTATTGGAAGCCCGAATGGACACATGATTGTAGAGATTGGCGGAGGAACTTCTGAAATGGCGGTTCTTTCGCTTGGAGGGATTGTTGCTTCTTCTTCTGTTCGTATTGGTGGAGTAAAGTTTGACCATGCGATTATGGAGTTTGTGCGTCGTACGTATAACGTGGCGATTGGTGAGCGAACTGCGGAGGAGATTAAAATTGCGGTTGGTTCTGCGCTGTTCGTGCCGGATAAGCTCCGAACTGAAGTAAAGGGTCGGGATATGATTACGGGTTTGCCGAAGATTATTGAAGTGACGAGTGATGATGTTACTGAAGCCCTGCAGTCTCATTTGGAAGATTTGATTGTTGCACTTAAGATCGTGCTTTCGCAAACTCCTCCTGAGCTTGCGGCTGATGTTATGGATAAAGGTATTGTGCTTTCCGGCGGTTCGAGTCAACTTCGTAATCTTGATCGGTTGATTGCGGACGCAACCGGTGTTCCGGCCTATGTTGCCGATGAACCTCAGCTGTGTGTTGCGCGCGGAACGGGCTTGGCGCTTGAGAATTTGGATGCGTATAAGAGGAGTTTGTTTTATACATAAGATCTTGAGCGGATTGAGTGGATCCTGAGCCGAGCTTGATCCTGAGCACAGCGAAGGATCTTCTCGCTTAGTACATATGATTCCAGGTATTTACATCATGACTAATTTTACCGACACTGTTCTTTATACAGGTGCAACTACAGTATTACCTGATCGCATTCGTCTTCATCAAGAAGAAACACTTTCTGGTTTTACAAAGAGATATCATTGCACAAAGCTCATTTATTTTGAGATCTGCGCAAGTCGCGATGCTGCTTATAGACGAGAAAAGGAAATTAAAGTTTGGACAAGGGTAAAGAAGGAGATTCTTATTCTTGCAAAGAATCCCGAAAAAAGAGATTTGTTCACGGTACTTTTAGAAGAAGTGAGTAGGTATTCTTGATCTTGTCTAGAAGATGCTTCACTGTGTTCAGCATCTTGTGAACGAAACTATATGCTCTCCCGGTTTTCTCAACATCTTGCAAATTTACCTGGCGGGAGTGCGTGGCTTTTTTTGGGTGCGCCTCGGGAGGAGGTTTTTGTGCGGGTATGTGAAGTGATGTGTTTGTCGATGGGTGTTGCTGATGAAGTATTTCGATCGCATCCTGACGTGCAGATTGTGTGTGCTCCTGAGGAAAAGACCGCAGCGGGGCGGCAGCGTGTACTTGGTGTTGAAGATATTCGCGATGTGCTCGAGCGCCTTTCGTTGACATCGTTTTCTGGGAAGAAATATCTTCTTATTCCTGATGCTGATCTTTTGAGTGAACCTGCACAAAATGCGCTTCTCAAAATCGTTGAAGATCCCGTGGGGGAGATGGTTGCGTGTTTTTTTACCGAAGATTTGTCGCGCATTGTTGCGCCTCTTCGGTCTCGGCTGTCTCTCGTTGCGCTTCCGCCTCTCGTGCAACCGACCTGGAGTGGTGAGGCTGAGAATAGTCCCGGGGTCTTTTGCGTTGCTGTTGATACTGCGACGCGTTTTTCGCTTATTGAACGTTTAGTAAAGGAAGGGAAGGGAGATGTTGGTTTGATTCTTGATTGGCTTGTGGTTTTGCAATCGATTGCGTCTGAACGAGGGAATGGATCCCTTTTTCTTGTTGCAGTTTCTGCGTGGGATGGGATTCGGGGGCAGGGGAATGTGCACGCACATCTGACTCGGGTGGCGATTTGTACTGTATAATTGTTTCCATATGCGCTCTCTTCGTTTATCGGCTGCTGCCGGTGCCGCAGTTTTCCTTCTTCTTGGTGCGGGATGTTTGGGTGGATCTTCTTCAAACTCTGCTACGGGTGGCATGTGGCTTTCTCAAACTTCAGGAACTTCTTGGATCGCAATGCACGCATTGCCTTTGGCTTCTTCGATTGGAAGTATTGGAAACGCGGACATCATTTCTTTTGCGGTTGATCCATCTGACGAATCTGCGTTGTATGCGGGAACAAAATCTTCCGGATTGCTTGTTTCTCTTGATGGCGGTACCACGTGGGGTCGCCCTGAGGATGAGAAGGTTTCTTCTGGAGCAATTCTTGATATTGCGGTTTCGAATGCTGATGTTTGTACGTATTATGTTTTGAAAGCCGACCGCTTGATGAAAACCACGAGTTGCGGACGTGAATTTGATACGCAAACGTACGTTGAAGGTCGTACTAAGGAGGCACTTACCACTTTTGCGCTCGATTGGTATAACCCACGTGTTCTTTATCTTGGAACAACGGCTGGTGAAGTATTGAAGTCTTCTGATGCGGGAGATACGTGGACGGTTGTCTATACTATTGATGACTCTATTTCCGCAATTGAGGTGAGCAATGCGAATAGTCGGTTTGTGATTATGGGTAGCTCGCGTTCTAGTTTGTATCGTTCTGAGGATGCGGGCGTACATTGGCTTTCGTTTGAAGATGTGCTTGATGAAACTATGAGTGGATCTGATA
>JBBTSN010000105.1:0-6789 GCA_038078775.1 Patescibacteria group bacterium
TGCACAGAAGTTTTTGGCACGTGAGGCTCGACGAGAAAGTGTGTATGATGCGATTTTTATGGATCCACCTGCATTTGGGAGGGGTCCTGAGGGAGAGATTTGGAAGTTTGATGAGCATCTTCCCAAATTACTGGCGCAATGCGCGCAGGTTTTGAACAAAGAACACGGCATGCTTTTAGTGAATGCCTATTCGCTCGGTTATCCTGCACTTGCGATTGAGAACATGATTAAAAGTGTGATTCCGTGGAATGTGGAGATGATGAGTGTTGAATTAACACTTCAAGAGCAGAATGATCGGAAGTTTTTGTTGCCAACGGGGGTTGTGGTGAGAGTGGTGTGGTAGGAGGGTTTGGTTAGTTTAGGCGGGTTAGTATGTTTGGGTTTTAGACAGCAGACGACAGACTTCAGACGACAGACTTCAGAAATCTTTTATCTTTCATCTGTTGTCTGCCGTCCGTTATTCACTCACCTAACTAACCCGACTAAACTTCCTAAACCAACTAAACTTACTTCTCCTATGCTTTCCATTCTCTACGAAGACAATCACCTCATTGCTGTGCGAAAGCCGTACGGTATGTTGACGCAGGGTGATGATACGGGTGATAAGAATTTGCTGGATGAGGTAAAGTTTTTTATTAAAGAACGTGACCAAAAGCCGGGAAATGTTTTTTTGGGTTTGCTCCATCGTTTGGATAGGCCGGTAGGGGGAGTGGTGTTGTTCGGGAAGACTTCGAAGGGTGCATCGCGCTTGTCGGAGCAGTTTCGAACACATACGATTCAGAAGACGTATTGGGCGGTGGTGGAGAAGGGGATTGATCGTCATGCCGGACACCGATCCGGTATCCAGAGTAATCAAAAAAACGCTGGACCCCGGGTCGAGCCCGGGGTGACGAATACGATTATCCAGTGGCTCATAAAAGATGAACGTACGAATAAAGTAACCCCGTATGATCGTGAAGTTGCAGGGTCTCAACGAGCCGAATTGACGTATACTATTTTGAAAACGGCAGATGACTGCGCGCTGGTAGAAATTTATCCGAAGACGGGGCGGCCGCACCAGATCCGAGTTGCAATGGCATCGAAGGTTGCGCCGATTGTGGGAGATTTGAAATATGGGGCTCATGAAGGATTGAAAGGGAACATTGCGCTTTTTGCGCGAAGTCTTTCTTTTGCGCATCCGATTACGGGGGAGAATATTGTTGTAGTTGCGGAGCCGGAGCTTGAGATTTTTGGACTGTTTTTGGAATAGTTGATGCTTATACTAGTCATATATTTCCCATATAGTAGATATTTACGGTATATTGGTTTAAAATAGACCAATATACATATGATTCGAATTACTTTAGAAAAGATTTTGGCAAAAACAGACCAAAACATTTCGCGTATTGCGAGAGAAACGGGAATCAATCGTAATACCCTTCAATCCATTGTGCTTGGAAAGTCGAGCGGTGTTCAATTTGAAACGCTCGATATTCTTTGCCGGACGTATGGGGTAAAGCTTGAAGACCTATTTATTCAGGCGCAGCCAGCTTCTTCCGAGGCTTTAGAGGGAAAGCTGTATCGACAAGAGGCTGAGGCTGTTCTCTTTACACTTTTGCCCCCAGCCCAAGCGGTGGTTGATTTTTCTCTTCCTCATCGTCGGGAGTCTGGCTTTGGTTCACTTTGGATGTATTGCAAAGATAAATATCTTTTTGGTTTTTGGGAGGAAGAAAAAATGCGTACCATTGCGAGAGGTTTTTACGAGTACTATTGCGACTCTCAACGTTTTGATATTTTGTATGGCGAGTTTTTGAGCCACAGTGCGGTAGTAGAATCGTTTTACCGCCGTGCATATGATGGTGATATTGCTCACCTGGATGCTACGCAATTGCTAAAGCTTTTTGGTGAGGTTCGTGCGGCTTCGGCACAATTTTGGATGACGAGTATATTTATTGATGGATTTGATGTTGGTGTTGACCAGGAGCTTATTGCCGAAATTACTCAAAAAGTTGGATTGAGCGCTGAAGATGTTCATGCGCTTACCACACCATCCGAAATGACGTTCTTAACTGAGCGGAAATTTGCGTTGCACAAGATTTTTGCATCGATGGGAAAAAAGACGTGGACGGAAGATCTTATACGTTCTTTTGTTTCTTCATCTTCTGACGTTCGTTTTTTCAAACGCGATTTTGATTATGTTGATTCAAATTACGCTACAGTGAAGCATCAAACTGATGAGCAGATCGTTGCTGAACTTTGGCGCATGCATCAAGATGTTCCAAAAACGTTGAGCGATTATCGTGATTTACAGCGCTATGTTTCTGATCATGAAGCTTCGATTGCTGCAGTTGTAAAAAAATATAAGCTTGGAAAAAATCCATTGTGGTTTTTTGAACGTTTGACGATTTGGCGTGAATATCGCAAGAAGGTAAATCTCATGAGCATTCATGTATACGATGCAATTCTTGAGCGCATCGAAGCTATTGTTGGTATTCCTAAAAAGTATCTTCAATACCTTACGCTTGATGAAGTTCCGAATGTACTTCGTGGCCTGCTTCCTTTAGAAGAGCTCCGTGCGCGTCGTGAAGAAGGGGTGATGGTTATCATGACTCGTAACGGATACGAGTTGTTGCATGGAAAGCAGGCTGAATCGTTGCTTCGTGAATTGAATGATCGTTTAATTACGAATAATACAGCAAAGATTATCAATGGACAGACGGCTTCGCAAGGATATGCCAAAGGCATTGCTCGTGTCGTGCTTAATCAATCGCAGTTTGATCGTTTTAATGAAGGAGAGATTTTGGTAACGGGTATGACGCGTCCTGAGTTTGTGCCGCTTATGAAAAAAGCTGCAGCGATTGTGACGAACGAGGGAGGAATTACCTGCCATGCGGCAATTGTTTCAAGAGAGCTTGGAAAGCCGTGTATTATTGGAACAAAAAATGCAACAACATTGATTCCTGATGGTGCAATGATTGAGGTACGCGCAAATCATGGAACGGTTCGGGTACTGACTTAAATGAAGGTGTTGCGTATTTACAGCAACAGTTAGCGTTTTGTGGGAGCATTTATAGGCGGTTCTGATATTGCCCAAATGATTTCAAAAAGACCGTTAAGGGTTTTGTATACATCTGCGGATTCGAGTACTGCAGCGTAAGTGTGTGTTGGGCGTGCGCTAATAAATGCTACCTTTTCGTCATACAAATAAATAAGCACGGGAAGATCTCCGGGAATGGGAGCGTAGCGGTAATCACGTAAATATTCTTTTCCTATTCCGGTAAAGATACTTGCTGTTTGGTTTTGAATTGTTTTCCAGCTAAACGGTCGAATGGATTGGTGGTCAACGCCATTTGCAATGCGTCTTTTTGACCAGTCTACCATCCAATCTTCACTAAATACCCGCCGGAAGTCTTGTTGGTTAAAGCTTCCAATATGGCGGTAAAATTTGCCGTGACATGCAATAATTTCTTCGAGGAGAATTTTTACACCTGCGGAATCGGTGTAGTAGCGAAATGCGGGTTTTGTGGGCGAGGCGGCGGCATAGAGTGCAAGGAGTGCAGGGATAAGGGTTTCAGATTCCTGCATCTTTTTTTTGAACACCTCGCCTAAAATACTTGGGTTTGCAGGACTAAACATGCGCACTCCATTTTCTACGCTTACATGAATAAGACCCCGTTCGGCGAGTGCCTCAAGGTGACGGTAAATAACGGTGCGGTGGAGATTTGCCGTTTTTGCGATTTCATTTGCCTTACTTTTCCCTAAATTTAAACAGGCAATATACGTATTTGCCATGTCGTGATCTAGGCCAAAAATTGCCAAGGAATCTATGGGGATATTTTTCATATTGTTGTGTTTTTGTAACAACAAGAAGCTTGTTTTTCTTTTATTTTTGTGCTATTACTATAAATAGTATCATTATTCGCAACACATCGCTATGTTTGTTCAGCCATTTTCTGCGCTTTCTCGAAATGATGCGCACATTGCAGGAGGAAAAGGTGCGAGTTTAGGAGAAATGACTCAGGCGGGAATCCCGGTTCCTCCGGGTTTTGTGGTGGTTCGTAGTGCGTTTGATCGCTTTTTAGAAGAAACGCATTTATCTGTTGAAATTGAAGCTGCGCTTGATAAGGTGAATTATGAAGATGTTGCATCGGTTGATCGAGCATCTCGAGTAATTCATGATCTTATTCATGATGTACGTTTTCCAAAAGATTTAGAGGAAGAGATTCTTGCTGATTTTGATGTACTTGGTGCTGAATTTGTTGCGGTGCGTTCGAGTGCTACCGCTGAAGATGGATCTACCGCGAGTTGGGCGGGAGAGCTTGAGAGTTATTTGAATACGACGCGTGAAGTGCTTCTTGGGAACGTAAAGAAGTGTTGGGCATCTTTATTTACACCACGCGCTATTGTATATCGCAATGAAAAGGGGATGCGAAATACGCATGTCTCTGTTGCAGTGGTTATTCAGAAAATGGTGCAGTCAGAAATTTCTGGCGTAACATTTTCTGTACACCCGGTAACGAGAGACACTAATCAAATGATTATTGAGGCGTGCTGGGGATTGGGTGAATACATTGTAGGCGGTGTAGTTACGCCGGACTCTTATGTTATTGATAAGCGTGATGGAACGCTTTTAGATGTGTACGTTGCTGAGCAGGATCACATGCTTATCAGAGGTGAGGGAGGAAATAATGATGTTCCGGTTTCCGCAGAAAAGAAAGAGGCTCAGAAAATTTCTGGCGCACAAATTACGGAGCTTGCGAAAATTTGTTTGAGCATCGAATCTCATTACGGATTTCCTTGTGATATTGAGTGGGCGATGGAAGGCGGGGTATTTTACATTGTGCAGAGTCGTCCGATAACGACGTTGTAATCATTTTATGAATAACGAAAAATATCTTCACGATGGTGATGTTTGGATGCTTGCAGAAGAAATTCCTGATATTGATTTTCAGTTTTCTCAAATGTGGCTCTCTTCTTTTGTAAATGAGCTTGAAAAGACTATTGGTACAAATTATTCCAAGATTCTTGGTGTTTATGATCGGGGATACCATTTGAAATTTTATTACGGGGAAAAAGATTCCGCGCGAATTTCTGAAGTTATTCTTCGTAAAATTATTGAGGAAGGGTTTGGCGCAGAAATTAACACAAATATTAAAAAGCATGCTGATAAACTTCAGGAGATCTCTCAAAAGATCGCCCCTGAATTTTTAGCTGGCTTGAGCAATGAGGCTTTTGCTCATTTTTACCGTGAACTTGACGAAGTGCATACGGATTTTTATACGTGGTGCTGGTTGCCAAATGCGGTGGACATGTTTCATGCGCATTTGACTGAGCATCTTAAGTCGCTCCTTGCTTCTCACGGTCTTACACAAGAAGAGGTGAATATTGCGCTTGTTGCACTTAGTTTTTCTGAGGAGAAGAGTTTTATTCAGGAAGAGCACGAATCACTTCTTCGTTTAGCAACTTTTAAAAAGAATCATCCTGAAAAGAAAGACGAATTTGAAGCATTGCTTACAAAACACCACGCAGACTTTTTCTATCTAAAGCATTTGTGGATTGGAAAAGATGGTGTTTCTACTATTGATGAATATCGTGCAATGGTTGAGAAGATGCTTGCGGACTCAGATCCTGAACAGGAATTGCAAAAGGAACAAGAGCATTGGAAGAAGAGCAAAGAGCTTCGTGATACGTACGAAGATCGCGTTGCGCTTTCTGAAAAAGAAAAAATTCTTTTTCGCGTGTATGCAGAGTTTGCGTTTACGAAGGCGTACCGACGACGTATTCAATTATATTGGGCATATAAAATAGATTTTGTATTTACGGAACTTGCAAAGCGCCTTGGGATTACTTTTATTGAAACTCGATTCCTTATGCCTGACGAAGTTCAGCAGGGACTAGAGGCGGGTTTGTCGTTGGATATGAAAGAGCGTGTAAAGACGCGTACGCAACACTGCGTATACTATGCAGAAAAAGGTTTAGACGTTGTAGCTGAAGCTGAGGCGTGTAAGAAATTTGAAAGCATGATTTTTGAGAAAGAACTTGAAGATCAGCAAGAATTTGGAGGTCAGGTTGCGTGTTTGGGTAAGGCGATTGGAAAAGTGCGCATTGTGAATATTCCGGCGGATATGCAAAAGGTTGAGGAAGGAGATATTCTCGTCTCTATCGCTACAAATCCAGATATTCTTCCTGCTATGAAAAAGGCTGCTGCTTTTGTGACAGAACAAGGAGGAATTACTTCACACGCAGCTATTGTGGCGCGAGAGATGCAAAAGCCTTGTGTTATTGGTACTAAGATTGCAACGAAGCTTCTTAAAGACGGTGACGAGGTTGAAGTTGATGCAACAAACGGAATGGTAAGAATTCTTAAGCGAGCGTAAGTCATTTCTTATGTCCTCTTTTCATATTGTTGCAAAAGACTTTCATTCGCCTCTCATTCGCAATGAAATTTGGACAAATTTTGCGTATCTTTGGCCCGAGCTTGCTGACGTTCCTCAGCCAATGATAGGAATTGCATCTCGCAAGAATGTTATCTCGTATCTTATTAATTTAGAAAGTTGGAAGGCTTGTAAGCTGGCTTTGCAAAAACGAATCGAAGCCGATTCTGGAGTTTTGAAAGATCTCATGGATCGAAGTGAAGTATATGGTGCTGAGATGAATGCATTTACGGAATCTATTTGGTTGAGTGATCTTTCTTCTTGGTCTGCTGAGCAGCTTGTTGAGGCATACGAACACTTTTCTGTACTGCAGTCTCGTCAATATGGTATTGGAGCTCTTTTGCCGCTCATGGATATTGGCGGAGTTTCTTATTTA
>JBBTSN010000106.1:0-8241 GCA_038078775.1 Patescibacteria group bacterium
AATCCATTTTTACAGGAAAGTTCACCTCCACGATTCGTTCCGGCACACTCAAGATTCGCTCCACGTCCTTATCCAGGTCCATGAGCTGGGCGGCTTCTTGAATCCTTTTAACCGTGTTTTGAAACAGTGACATAGGCCGAATTCAAATTATTGCCGCCAGTTTATGCTAAAGTCTATTTTTCCACCACTGTTCTTGCAGTCGCCCCAAAATTTCCATGAGCTTCATTTTTTCCACGTGGGCGCGGGCCAGCTCTTTTTTTAAATCGGCGATCTCATTTTGTTGTTTCACATCATTTTTTTCCTTTTGTATGTCAAGCACGTAATAATCGTTTTGTGGCTGCGCATGTTGGGCAGTTCGACTAATCAGAATTTTTTCTTGTATAGGCGCCGAGGGCTTCTGCTCTATTGGTTGGGCAGGAGGCCCATTTTGTATAGGCGAATTAGAAAACAATTGCGAAAGCTGATCTGTACTAACCATATAATTAAAGCCCTGGGGAGTCCGTATGCGTTGTACATGAAGTTCACCTTTCTTTATGAGGCGCCGCAGGGTTTGAACCGATTTTTTCACCTTCAGGGCGGCTTCATTTAAGGTGATGAGATCCGGGGGCATAAAAGGTGATTAGACCATCATTCGTCGCCTTATCACAAGTGTATAGGCGGAATATGGCTTATTGTAGCGGAAATTTTGAATCCGACTAGTCAAAAATTAGACAACATTTTAACAAGTCCATTCCGACTAGTCAAAAGCCAAAATTCCGACTAGTCGGAATTTTTCAAACCTGAACTAGAATACAAAGCCGAGTATACAGTCAAATATTTTGAATAGTTGACAGACTCAAGGCCCAAAACAAGCCTCCATGGAAAATAATTTTGCTTTCTCTCTTTTTCTGATAGGATAAGCCCGTCCTTTTTCTACGCCGTGGAACTACGCCTCTCTTGGGACCTCTTCATCATCGTCTTCTTTGGCATCGTCATTGCCTACAGTTTTATTATAGGAAGAAATCAGACGCTAAAGGTGATCATCTCATCTTATATGGCGATTCTGGCTGCGGATGGCTTGGGAAACATTGTGAACATGTACATCCTGCCCAATGTGAACGAACTGGGCAGCCTGGAGGCCAACCAGATCCTTATTCTCATGAAGATTCTGGTCTTTGTGATCGTGATCGTCCTACTCTCCATTAAAGGAGGTTTTATTGTGAATGTGCTTGAAGAAAGATCACTGCCCATGGCCATCATGGCCACCTTAACCTTTGGTTTCCTCAACGCCGGCCTCATCGTGAGCACCATTTTGGTTTATATTTCAGGCAGTTCTTTTGTAGATGGCAGTACGGATGTCAGTTCCGTTACAACCCTGTACCAGGAGTCTGAACTGGTGAAACTGATGATCAACAACTACAACATTTGGTTTGCCCTTCCTGTATTCGCCCTGGTCTTGATCAGCTTTGTTGAAGTGAAGAAAGACCTGGAGTGATTTGCTTGCGCTTCCTATTTTTACTGCCTAAAATACGGCAGATTTTGCGGGTCAGTAGCTCAGTTGGTAGAGCAACAGCCTTTTAAGCTGATGGTCCTGGGTTCGATTCCCAGCTGACCCACCATCAAAACTTTTACACAGAAAAAGACAGCTGCATTTGCCCAAGGTGACAGGTCTTTTTTGACGACTCTCCAGGTTCAAAACTCAAAAAGAGCCCTTTGAAAAGAGCCTAAAAGTTTTGCACAATTGCTGCACAGCTACTCTCCAAACAGGTTGCCGAAGAAACCCGAATCGCCTTTCAAATTCAATTTGCCTTCCGCCGCTAAGGCCTCATAGAGCTCTTTCTCCTTGCGGCTCAATTTCTCTGGAGTCTTAAAGTGCAAAACCACGATGTGATCTCCTTGCTTATCTGACTTAAGGGAAGGCGCCCCCTTGGTCTTTAAGGTAAACGGAGTGCCACTTTGAGTGCCCGCTGGAATCTTGAGCTCGGCTTTTCCGTGAATGGTTTCAATCTGAACCGTATCGCCTAAAACCGCCTGAAGCACGTGCAGGGTTTCCTCCGAGTAAATATTCTTTCCATCTCGAGAAAACTTGGGATGCGCCGCCACACGAATGTGCAAAAACAAATCCCCATGCTCTCCTCCTTTAGTTCCGGCGGCTCCTTTTCCTTTTAAACGAATGGTGGCTCCATCTTCTATTCCTTTAGGAATCTTCACCGTTATTTCTTGTGTTTCACGGACTCTTCCTTGGCCGGAACACTTTGTACAAACCTTTTCCGGGATCTCTCCCTGGCCTAGACATTGTGGACAGAGTTGTACACTGCTGATCTGTCCCAGTATGGTTTGGCGTGTCGCTTTGACCTGCCCTTGTCCCGCGCAAGTTTCACATTTCCTTACGGATGTGCCGGGCTCTCTTCCCTCACCTTTACAGTGAGAACAAGTTTCCGGCTTGGTGATTTCCAAGGTTTTGGACGTTCCAAAGACGGCTTCTTCAAATTTAATCTGAATTTGAGCTTCAATATCCATTCCCCGCTCCGGTCCGGCTTTACGACGGCCGCCTCGCGAACCTGTCCCCGGCTCTCCTCCAAAAAAACTTTCAAAAATGTCCGCAAATCCACCAAACTGACTGAAGTCGAAGTCAGGTGCGGCTCCACCCCTAAATCCGCCGCCTTGAGGCCTTGTGCCCCCAAATTGATCGTAATAACTCTTTTTTTGTTTATCAGAAAGCGTCTCATAGGCCTCCTGCACCAGTTTAAACTTCTTTTCAGCTTCAGCATTCCCAGGATTACGATCCGGGTGATGTTCACGAGCCTTTTTTCTATAAGCTTTCTTGATGTCTTCCTCTGAAGCTGACTTGGTGACGCCTAAAATTTCGTAAAAATTACTCATAAGGTTTAACAACTTTCCCACTTTATAGGATTTTTTGCTTTTCGCAACTAGGGTTATTCAATAGAAAACGGAAAAGGCAAGTTTTAATTTTGTATAGGCGTCAACATGGCTTTAGTATGCGCAAAGTCGAGTTTTGATTAGTCGGAATTAATTTTTTTGATTTTAAAATCGGAGACCTCATTTGACTGTATAGGCGGATTCTATGTGGGGTAGACATATGAACCTGAAATAGACATGCAAATTCGACTGTGCAAAACACTTTGAACCTGTAATTGACTCAATGGACTTTGGTGTAAAATTCGAAATTAGATCATGAAACAAAGGTTTGTTAATAGCGAAAAAGATGGCTGAAGATAAAGAAAAAACTGAGTTCGACTAGTCAGAATTTTTAGGGGTCGCCTATACAAATCGATGTGTATAGGCGGATTTTTTTTGTCAAATTTCAATAAATTCTTGTCCACTGTAGACAAATTGTCTTGATCCTGATGATGAGATTGCATACACTTCGCACAAGTCCTTTTTTCTTTAGGTCCCATCGTCTAGTGGCCTAGGACGCCGGATTCTCATTCCGGTAACAGGGGTTCGACTCCCCTTGGGACTACCAAAAAACTTTGTCTACTGTTGTCAACTTATTACGTGAAACAAAGTGTCTAGTGCAGACGTTTAAAACGACGAAAGCGACATGATTTAGTTGTGGACACCCCTACCTTGCTTACGGTTTCTTACCTCTTCTGCTCGTTGAAATCCCGGTGAATAAGAGAATATGTTTCTTTCCTTATTAGAGTTTTTCTTACTTTATTTATAGAGGCTTTTGCTCTGGTTCGGTCGAAGCAAAGCCGTGCTTATTCCAAACAATGCAATTGTTCTTATTTATTTCGTTTACGAATACTAATTATATGGATATCTCATTCGTTTACCGAAAACTCCGAAGATCAGTTGCCGGCTTCACAATTCTTGCGATGCTTACTTCTTTTGTAAGCTTCACTGGAGTTGCTCAAGCGGCTACTTGCTCTTTCCCAGACGTTGATGAAGATCACTGGGCTATTGATTACATCTGTGACCTTGTGGCACAAGAAGTAATCAGTGGATATGAAAACGGAGAATTCGGTCCTGAAGACTCTCTTACCCGAGGCGAACTTGCTAAGATTGCGGTCTTGGCTTTCCTTGGAGAAGAAGAAATTGACACTGAATACGACGCCGGATTCCTGGACGTCGGCGATGAATGGTTTGCTGACTACGTTAACACTGCTGCTAAGCATGGAATCGTAGGAGGTTATACCGACGCTGAAGGTGACCCTACCGGTTACTATGGTCCTTTCGACCATGTGAACCGAGCGGCAGCAGCCAAAATCTTGGTTGGTGCGGCAGGTCTCCTTACCGACACCACCGGTGCTCCTCACTTCGATGATGTTGAAGAAGGAACTTGGTACTACGACTTCGTAGAAACCGCTTACAACAACACCATCCTTGACGGTTATGAAGACGGAACTTATGGGCCTGCTGACGATGTCACACGTGCTCAAATCTCCAAAATGTCCGTTAATGCTCAAAATCCAGTTACTCGACCTCAAGAAGAGGAACCGGATCCAGATGAGAACGACGATGACGATGGAGTAGGTGTACTTACACTTGAGGTTATCAGCGGCGACGGAGGAACTGTTCCTAAGTCTGCTACTGCTGTACCTATGCTCGGTCTTGAGCTTATGGCTGAAGATGACGACATGACTTTCAACTCACTTGTAGTTGATCGTGAAGGTGTAGGTTCTACCAACGACTTCTCAAACCTTTATTTCTACCATGACGCAGAACGTATCGGTTCTGGTCACTCCATCAGCTCTGACACCAACGAAGCGACTTTCAACAGTCTCGGCGTTAGTGTAGAAGATGGTGACACTGAAGTGGTATGGATCAAGGCTGATATCAGCTCTTCTGCTACTGCTTCTAACGAAAACTTCCTCTCTGTTGAATCAGAAGATGCGGTTGAAGTTTCTGGCGGTGATGTAGACGGTGACTTCCCATTGGACGGTCCTGTTTACAACATTGGTGGATCTACTGCTGGTACAATCACTATTGAAAAGAACAGCACCGTTTCCAGTCCTACGATTGGAGAAACCGATGCTGAAATCGCAGACTTCAAGTTGTCCGCTACTAGCGAAGACATGACGCTTGAACAACTTGCTCTTACATTCAAAGGCACTATTGCTGCTGAAGGTGGAGCTAACTTCAAGCTTCTCCAAAACGGTGAAGTTCTTGCTGAAACCGACACGGTTAGCGGCAATGAAATCTTCACTTTCGTTCTCGACACACCGTACGAGATCGAAAACGGAGACACTCGTGTGTTCACTGTGACTGCGGAGATCACTTCTTCTGCAGATCCTAGCGACACCATTCAAGTTTACTTGGATGAGAGTACAGATCTTGTTGCAGTAGGTGATGTTTATGGATACGGAGCTACCGTTACCTCTACAGCTTACGACAACAGTGCTGCTGATGGAACTGATGCAAATCATTCCACAGTTCAAGGCGGACAGTTCACCGTTGCTTTCAACGGTCCTCCCGTCTTCAACTTCCCAGCAAACGCTGACGATCTTTCATTCCTTGACCTTACCTTTACGGCTGGTCGAGATGTTGAAGTACGTCAACTCACTTTCACCATTGCCGCTACCGGTTCTGGTTTAGTTGATGCTGATGGTGCTACTGCTAACTACACGGACATCAAGCTTGTGGATTCAACTTCTGGATCTACTTTGATGGGACCAAAAGAACTTTCAGTAAGCGGTTCTGACTCTTCCCAATCCCTTGTCTTCACCGACAGCTGGTATTTGGATGCAGGAGAAACCGTTGACGCATCACTTACGATGAACGTTGCCAACGAAACTACGTTGGATGACACCCCATCTGTAGTGACCGTTACTATGGCTGCTATTAGCACCACTGAAGGTGTTAAAGACTCTGGAACTGGAGAATTCTTGACCGACATTGTTCCTGGAACCTCTATCGTAGGTTACGGGCACACCGCTCAAGACGCTTCCCTTTCAGTAGCTGTTGCTTCCAGCCCTGTTTCCGACACGATTGTGAAGGGAACTGCTGAAGCATCACTCGCTGCCTTCAACTTCACTGCTGGAGCTGCTAGCGACGTAGTGATCACCAAGATCCAACCTACCGTTGACTTCTCATTGGAAGACAGCGGAGCTGCTGGAACCTGGTCCACTAGTGGTTCTACCGGTTCTACTACTTACGCTAAAGACTTGGTAACTACGCTTTATCTTTACGATGAAAACGGAGACCAAATCGGAACAGCGGAAGCAGTACCGAACGCTGGTAAACCTACCTTCGATGGCTTTGAATTGACTGTACCTGCAGGTGAAACCATCACCGTTACGGTGAAGGGTGACATCGCTACCACTGCTCCTGCTGAAGGAACAACTGACGTAGTAGGTGTGGACATTGAAGCTACCGGAGATGTTACTGCTGAGGACATGGACAACAACACCGTAACGCTTTCTGCAGCTGAACCTAACGGTTCAACTGACACCAACGCTACGACCGTTGCTATGACCATCTCTTCTGGTGGTTCTATCGTAGTTTCTGATCCTGCTAGCCAGGAAAATGACAAACTCGTTTCTGCTGGAGACACTGAAGTCTTCGTAGGACGAATGAAAGTTAAGGCTACGGATGAAGACTTCAACGTAACCAAGGTTGCTCTTTACGTTACCAACTCTGGTAGCGAAGACAGCGTTGCTAAATTGAAGATCAAATATCCTACCGACCTTGCTGCTCCAACCACTCTTGATGGTTCCAAAGAAGTAACCATGAGCGGTACTGCAGTAACCTTCGACAACCTTGACTTCATGGTGCCACGTGACAACGACAACGTTGTGTTTGAGGTTTACGCTAACGTAAACTCTCACGCCGACGATGGCGGTGCTGCTGACACTGGAGACAACCTCCAAGTTACTCTCTACCCTTACGACACTGCCTTCGAGGCAACTGGTGAAGGGTCTGGTGTAACTAAGGATGGTGACGACTCTAGCGTAATCGCTGCTGCTGGTGTTTCTACCAACAAGCCTTACGTATTCAAGTCAACTCCTTCCGTAGCTCTTAGCGGAACTACAGCTGGTACCCTGGTAACAGGAAGCCAAAAAGAAGTTTACCGCTTCGCAGTTACAGCTGATAACAACGGTGACATCGCTCTTCTTCAATTGAAGCTTGATGTTTCTTCTTCTGGTATCGCTACAGACTCTACCGGTCTCGGTGGTGTTGCTACCTCGAATGCTCGTGGTCAAACCAACGTAGGAATCTGGGAAATGTTTGAAGTTTCCGGAGGATCCGTTCAATTCAGTGAAAAAGTAGGTTCAGGTGAATACGTTCACTCTGGAACCTTCTACGAAGGTGGTGAAGAAGTGTACATGGAAGTGTACGACGACATCACCAACTGGGCAGCTGGAAGCGGTGCTTTCGAGCGCGTTTCTTCCAACACTACCCAAACTTACGCGGTTACCACTACGCTCACTGACGATGGAACGAACAACACGAACTCCATCTCAGTACGTATTGCTAACGACTCTGCTGCAGACCACAACAACACGGCTGTAGCGACCGTAGGTACGCCTCTTGCTGGAGATTTGATCTCTGCTGGTTTCGTATGGTCTGATCGACCAAACGCTTCTAGCTTCGGAACTTCTGCAGCTATGTGGCACAACGGTTACAAGGTAGTTGGTCTACCTACTAGCTACGTAAGCTATACAGCTGACGCTAGCTAATTAGGATTCCGATCCTGGTTAACTAACAACAAAGCCCCCTCTTCGGAGGGGGCTTTTTGTGTATTTGAAAATAATAAAAAGGATTTAAGTTTCTCGTCACTGGGAGCGTAGTTCTCCTCATCATGATTCGGAAAACTACTTCCCATTTTACGTGACTCAAAACTCAAATCCTCCTTACCTTACTTTTCTAAATACACAAAAAACCAAGCGTACAATAAGCCAGTTAAGACGTGATTTATTTAATCAAGCGACGGTAGAGCTGAGAGAAAGATTCTGCGGCCTTCTTCCATGTGAAAGCGATGGGTTTTTTGTAGCTCCATTTGTTGCGCAGCGCACGGTGTAAAGCTTTGAGCAATGAAGCACGGCTTCCACTCTTAAAGAAGATGTGGCGGCCGCTCACAATTTCCGGCAGAGAGCCGGCATCGCTGATGACCAGGGGAACGCGGCAGGCGGCGGCCTCGGCCGCCGCAAAACCAAATCCTTCAGAGAAGGAAGGCACCACCACAGCGCTGGCACTTTGGAGTACGCCAGGAAGGTCCTCCCGTTTCACAGGGGCCTTCATCGTCACAACTTTTTCCAACCCTTTTTTAACAAGAAAATCATCCACTTTTTTTAA
>JBBTSN010000107.1:0-1397 GCA_038078775.1 Patescibacteria group bacterium
GTTCGGGCATCGAGGGAGTTTCAAAAGAAGGAAGTTTGGGCGGCAGTTCAAACGGCGGGGCGATTCGCAATCGTCTCGTTCGGGGATTCGTATTGGATTTCGCATGTGAGATGCAACAAACCTTACACAAACGGACAAGAAGAGTACGGGTGCGGTCAATGTATGCCATGCCGTATAAACCGCGCCCGTCTCTGGATAGGTCGGATGATCTTGGAAAGCTTGGATCACCCTTTCTCTTGCTTCGTTACCCTGACGTACAACGATGAGAGCTTACCAGAAGATTGGTGTGTCCATAAAAGAGCGGTGCAGCTCTATCTTAAAAGGCTTCGTCAGGAACTACACCCTAGAACCTTTCGGTATTATGCCGTAGGGGAATACGGAGATCAAAATTGGCGCCCTCATTATCACTTGATTATCTTTGGAGTGAGCCCTACAGAGGAGGCCACACTTTTGAAGTGCTGGTCGCTTGGATTCATAAAGGTGGGGACTTGCGAACCCCATTCTATTTCATATGTCTGCGGGTATATCACAAAAAAAATGACGAACCCGAAGGATTCGCGCTTGGAAGGCAGATTACCAGAATTTGCCCTAATGTCGAGAAAGCCTGGGATTGGATTCGGCGCTGTCAATGTTATGTACCAAGCATACCAAACGATTCAAGGACAGGCCGTCTTGAAAGAGCATGGGTGGATAATCTCCAAAATGAAAGCCTCGGCATCAACATACCCTCTTGGAACATATCTGCAAAAGAAGTTGGTCAACAAATTAGCCCTCACCGATCAACAGAAAGGAGAGTTTCGGTATAATTATATTCGGTCACTGGATGATGATACCCGAGCGGAAGAGAAACCGGCTTGTTATCGGGTATTTGACAGTTATTTTTGTCGAATTTGGCGTCCATAATGTTTCACCTTCAGATTGTTAGTAGTGGTATGTACGGAGTTATTTATCATCTATTGGGCCTACAAGACCCTGCTACCTGTATTTTTACCGACCATTCGTCGTACTTGAATGTCATGATTCGCCATAATCCACATGGAGTTGGCGGTTTGTTCAGCGAAGATACGCTTGCCTGGATCACATTCGATGAACGATTGGTTAAGTGTTGGCTGTGACGCGAACTTTCTGGCCAAATGCCAGTAGTCTAAGGTTGTTCTAAATTCCCCTGCAATTTTGCTGTACTGATGCCGATATTCGGCATACCGATCCTGATACCCAAAAATGTTATCGTCAGCCGCTGTACCGGCGACGAAGAGTTCCCGATTGAGCACCGACTGTTGACCAATTTGTTCGAGTTCCTTTTGAAAATAGTCCTCTTTTGTTCTCCGTGACCATGTACGGTCCATGCCGTTCACATACATCGATCGAGGACGGACTGAGAGCAACGTCAGAATATA
>JBBTSN010000108.1:0-4360 GCA_038078775.1 Patescibacteria group bacterium
TTCCTATGTCGAGACCGCAGTACGAACAGCGACGAAAAGCGGAGTTGTTGATGGGTTCGCGATTGGAAGAACATTATTTGCCAACGATCTCCGCGATCTTATTGCGGGGAAAAAGAAACGTGCGGCTGCTGTTGACGCTATTGCTGACAATTTCCGTTCCATGATTACTCTTTGGAAATCTGTATGAACAAGGCTCACATTCTCACCATTGGTGCTGCGGTGCGGGATGTTTTTCTTACATCTCCCGGTTTTGCAATCATTCGCTCTCCTCAATTTTCTACGGGCTACGGGGAATGTGTTGCGCTCGGAGCAAAAATCGAAGTTGAGCAGTGTGTTTTTGCTACCGGAGGAGGAGCAACTAATGCTGCGGCGACTTTTTCGCACCTGGGATTCTCGACGAGCGTTCTTGCAAAAATTGGCAATGATGAGCCCGGCGAAGCCATTCTTCTTGATCTCAAAGCACATGGTATTGCGACAACCCATGTTAAACGCGAAAAAAAAGGGAGTACTGCCTACAGTACGCTTCTTACCACGAGTAGCGGCGAACGATCAGTGCTTGTTTTTCGAGGCGTAAGTGCTGAATGGAAAGAGAGTGACATTCCCCCTCTTTCCGATACGATTACCAGTCTCTACATCACGCCACTTGGAGGAAATCTCGAAGTTCTTGAAAAGATTCTTGAACGCGCAAAGAAAAAGAATATTCGTGTTGCCATCAATCCAGGATCGTCCGAGCTCAAGCAGGGAGCCGCATTTCTTCGCCTTCTTCCTCTTATCTCGATTCTCATTCTCAACAAAGAAGAGGCTCAACTTCTCACCGCAAAAGCCAAGGCTGATGTGCCTACGCTTGCCGCAACGCTCCACCGACTTTGTCCTACGGTCGTTATTACCGATGGTGCTCAGGGAAGTTACGCTCACGATGCGAATGATCTGTGGTTTTCTCGCACCTCATCGGTAAAGTCTCTTTCTCGGACCGGTGCAGGAGATGCGTTTGGTTCTGGGTTTGTTGCTGCAACACTGAGCGGCATGAGCACCGAAGAAGCGCTCCAAGTTGGGACGCTCAATGCAGAAAATGTCATTCAGCACGTAGGAGCGAAGGCTGGTATACTACGCGCATGGCCAAGCAAAGCAATGCGGGCACGAATTCGCGTGACACAGGCGCGCCTTTCGTAAAGCGACAACATAGTCATATTGCCATGGAGGGGCTTCTCTTATTAAGCGCTCTTGGTATTTTGTGTGTTCTTTTTTCTTTTTTCACACTCGAACTTCGTGATATTTCAGAGCACGCATTCGCAGGAGATACTGTTGATGCGGCAACGACACCTGCTCACGTAGCATTCCCTCCGCAAGTTGAGGCGCAGGTTATCGGATCTCAGCTTTCTCTTGTCGAGGTTGACGACATGGGAAATGCGCTGCGTACCCTCTATAGCTCCGACCTTTCCGACGACATCGCTGATTTGACCCTTTTTGATATTCCCCTAAGTGGTTACCAAGGGCTTATTTACGTGCGTCCTATTCTTGATGGGAACCTTCCTAACCTTAAAGTCTATCCACTTGATGTGAATGCGGGAACCTTAAAGGCTGCGACGCTCAACGTTCCTAGTGATGAGTTCCTTCTCTCAAACGACCAAACGCTTGTTGGTGTATTATCAGACGATACGCTCACGCTGTACACGCTTGAGGACGGTGTCGCTGTCGCGACGGGAGAAATTCCCGAAGATTGGAACGATCTGTTCGTCGAGGGTAATGCAACACTCACCCTTTCCGAAAATTCTTGTCTTTCACTCACTTCAACCCTTGCACCTGAAGACATCACTCCCTTTCTTGCGGTTTGCCCGTAGTATATGAACAAAACTTCTGCCATTCCCTCTAAACTTTCTACCTGGATCACCATGCTCCTTGTATGGAATATTGTTCTTTTGAGTATTGCACTCTTTTATCTTTTCAACCTTACGCGCAATCCCATAAGATCTGAGGAACTCGCCACCATGTGTGCTGATGTGATTCTTTCTTCGCAAAACTCCAGTCTATGACCTCCTCACGCGCAACAATTCCTCTTATTCTCTTTACGCTCGCACTTTCCTTTGCTGCAGTTGCTTTAATTATCAATGGAGCACTTTCTACGCCAACCATCGAAGAAATCAGTGCATCGTGTGGAGAGCAGTTTTTCGCATCACAAGAGCCCGTGGCCTGCCCTATAGCCGAAGCCCCGCAGGCTGAAACTATTGCTGTTGGTCCTGCGCTTACTCACCCAGGATTTTCGTATCCTGCGGGTTGGAACGCTGTCGCTACAACTGATACCGCTGATCTTGGAACGAAAACAACCATCACCCTTGCGGTAGGAGGTCTTTTTACCTCATGCGAAACCTGCACCGAGGGAGTAATCGCTACAATTACTACCGAACCCTCTACACTCGCTGGAACAGAAACTCTTGATGCATACGTTCAATCACGCTATGCCAATACTCCTGACGCGATTATTCAGAAATCAACCCTCAACAACGGTATCAAATACATTATTTCGGGAATTTCTTCCGGAGAAACTATCGGTCCGTTTACCGATGTTTTTTTCTTTGGTGCAACAACTCAAGTGACCACGCTTTTTGCAGAGTCGGATACTCTTCCCGCGGGGATTCTCGAAAGGAGCGCGCTTCTTGGCTCGCTCGATTTTTCATTGATTCCGTAAATTGTCATCCCGACGCCAGGAGGGATCTCCCTGGTAGATCCCTCACATACGTTCGGGATGAGAAAAAACTTCATTACTCCAAACTTCCCAACTTCACCTATGCCTTCCCCTCTCCGTATCCTCGTCACGCGTCGTATTCCTGAAGCAGGTCTTTCGCTTCTTAAAAAGAAACGAGGTCTTGTGCTTGATATTTATGAAGGCGATGGAGCAATTCCAAGAAAGGAACTTTTGAAGCGCGTAAAAACTGCGGATATTCTTCTTTCGCTGCTTACCGATCGGATTGATGCTGAAGTAATGGACGCTGCGCCGCATCTCCAGATGATCGCAAACTATGCGGTAGGGTTTGATAATATTGATCTTGTCGCCGCCGCAAAACGAGATATTGCTGTTACCAATACACCCGCTCCTGAAGTCTTCGAAACGGTTGCAGAACATGCTATTGCGCTTATTTTTGGGCTTGCCCATCGTATTGTTGAAAGCGATACCTTTACTCGTGCAGGAAAGTATCACGGATGGGGGCCACAAATGTTGCTTGGAAATGATGTTGCGGGTAAGACGCTTGGCATTATTGGGGGCGGAGCAATTGGCAGTGCACTTGCAAAACGCATGCATGACGGGTTTGATGTCCACATTGTGTATCATGATATCAAGCGTAATAGCCTTCTTGAGACCGCATACGATGCAACGTATATGACGCTTCCTCGGCTTCTCAAAGAAAGTGATTTCGTGAGCCTTCATGTTCCCCTTCTTCCCTCAACGCGCCACCTTATCAGCACTGCCGAGCTCAAGCTCATGAAAAAGACCGCACTTCTCATCAATACCTCACGTGGTCCTGTTGTTAACGAAAAAGCACTTACCCGAGCTCTTGCAAAAGGCACCATCGGAGGTGCTGGACTCGACGTCTACGAATGTGAACCGCTTATTGATTGCGATCCTACCGATACCCTCGAGCTTCGCAAGCTTCCCAACGTCATTCTCACGCCTCATACCGCCAGCGCCACTCATGAGGCACGTGACGCCATGAGCGTTTGCGCGGCTAAGAATATCCTTGCCTACATCTCTGGAAAACGGCCTGAAAACATGGTTCACTAGCTATCTTGCGGAGTTTTTTGGGTCGTTGTATAGTATTCCCGCTCACAGGGGCCCTTAGCTCAGTTGGTAGAGCGCTACATTTGCAATGTAGATGTCGCCGGTTCGAATCCGGCAGGGTCCACCAAAAATCTCCCCTTACCCTTTACCGGGCATTGGGGGATTTTTGATTTACGCCTTCTTTTCAAAAGAATCGTGGAGTGTTATTTTGGTAAAAATAGCTCTCTATGAAAAAAGGTGGTGTAACGGTGGTCATCGGGGGACAATTTGGTTCTGAAGCAAAAGGTAAGGTCATTTCTTTTCTTGCAAGCGAATACGACGTGGCGGTTAGAACTGGTTCCCCTAATGCTGGACATACGGTAGTAAAAGATGGGGAGATCTATCGTCTTCAGCAAATTCCAGCAACTTTTTTAAACAAAAATTGTATTCTTTATATTGGTGCAGGAGCACTTATTCAACAAGATATTCTTGAACGAGAGGTAGAGCGTACCCAAACAAAAGATCGTCTATTCATCGACCCTCAGGCTGGCATCATCGAAGAAAAACACGCACAGCAGGAAGGGGAACTCGTCAAAAATATTGGAAGCA
>JBBTSN010000109.1:0-3131 GCA_038078775.1 Patescibacteria group bacterium
AAAGGTGTTTCTAGGCCGCCGCCAAACAGAATCAAGGTGGCTCCAAAGCCCACCAGGGCACCGAGTACAGCCTGATTGTGAATGACTGGTGCTAAGAACGGCTGAGCTGCCATGCCAAAGAAAATGGCGATGACAAAGCTTGGGAGCGGAGTGCCTCGAGACAGATAAAAAATGCCGAATGACAACGAGAAAATGAGGGCAATTGAAAAGAAGGTCATCAGGAGTTCCGCTTCAGAGCTATGTTCAAAGAGTCCCAAAATGGCGGGGGAGAGTCTGCTGACAAGGAGGACGGCAATGAGGGAGAGGAGCAAGCGGAGGGAGGGAAGAAAGGCGGTTCGCATAAGAAAAGATGAAGAACCAAAGGAGTATACGCCTTTTTATGAGTCTGCAAAGACTCAAAAGCATAGGTTGATTGACAAGGCTTTAGTGCAATGATGTTATAGATACGCCGTCGTCTGCTCATGCAGGACATAACCACTGGGGTCCTCGCTGGCTGTCTTGTTGAGTACGGCGACTTCTTTTTGATCGGGTAGTGGTTCAATGCCACTCAGGTCGTAAGCGTGTAACCCTCTTCCAAGCGTAGGAGGTCATATGTCCGACGACCGGCTGACTCCACCCTGCCTTGCGACCTTGGTGCCGCCGGAGCCGCGACACCGTGTCCCTCGCTACTTCGCGAACAACAAGCTCACCCTTCGGGGCGTGAACACGGCAGTCCTGCTCCTGCGCTGGCCTGCCGCCGCCCTGTTCGTCATCGGCCTCGTGGTCACTGGTCTCAACCTCCACAACCTGAAGGGTTCGGAGGCGTCCATCGGTGGCTTTCTCGGAGTGGCGCTGATTGCCACCTCACTCGAGCTCTTCGTCGCCATCTCCTTCTCGTGGCTGTCGATGCATCACGCTGGCCACCCTCGTCGTTGATGTGGACCTTGACACACCCAGTGCCACTTCCGACTTCGCGCGACCTCACAACCAGGGGTCGCGTTTATACTTAAAGCGGCAATTGACACATCCCAAGGACGGTGTTAATTCTTAATTAATCGCTAGTCTCACTCTACGATTCTTAAGCGGTCCCCGTAGTTTGAGGGTCAAAGTCCACAACACAAACTCAAGATCTGTCGAGCTTTTGACCCCCTGGAGATTAGCGATCTTCTCCCAGCGACCCGCCGTGGCCCCTCCAGCCGCGCGGGTCGTTTTGCTTTATGGCTATCGGTTAAAAACGATCAGCCCGTCGAGCATAGTAGCTCGACGGGCGGAGAAGACGGGACTTGGTCATGGTCTTAGCTGAACAGATCGTAGATGACCTGCAAGAGCCGAGGACGCTTAATTGGTCAAGATCATGTCGAGCCCTTCGCCTTTACGAGTGTAGTGATATTTCCCTACGATCCACGCCGGCCTTACCAGCTGCGTGGGTTGTTTTGTTTTTGTAAAACCAGGGATATCCATATTTGATATGGCTGGTGCCGGCTATGTATAAATAGCTTTGTTTTAAATAGAATTAAGGTTAGAATTGCTCATAGGCTTTTTCTTTCATGAGCTATGCAACCACAAGGAATGTTGCTCCAATTGGTGCGTTCCCGGGCTGTTCAGCTTGAGGTGGAACGTCTTTCTCTTGCACCAATCGATGCTCTGGGGAGCATCTATACGCGATCAGGCATTGTGCATTTTATGCTTGATTTATCGGGCTACGTATCGACGGCTGATTTAGCTAAACTGAGAATCCTTGAACCGTCTTTTGGGGAAGGGGGTTTTTTGTTTGAAATCGTTAACCGCCTAATAAAGAGCTATTTACTTTTTGATGGTTTGTTAGAAGACGTTAAACTTTTGGAGGATTGTATACGGGCTGTAGAAATACACCGCGTTACTTATGAAAAAACAAAGAAGAAACTGTCGCAGCTTTTAATCGACTATGGAGTAACCATTCCCGATGCTCAGTCATTGGTTGAAAAGTGGCTGATTTGCGACGACTTTTTACTTGTTGATTTTAAGGGAACTTTCACACATGTGGTCGGTAACCCGCCCTATGTCCGAATTGAATCGCTATCTGACCTTTTAGTTGGCGAGTATAGAGAGCGTTTCTCAACGATGAAAAATCGCGCAGATCTATATATACCCTTTTTTGAAAAAGGGTTGACCCTCCTTGCCCCAGAGGGGTTGTTATCGTTCATCTGTTCTGACCGGTGGGTTAAAAACACCTACGGAGCAGGACTCAGGAACCTGATCCAACGAGATTTTTTTATTAAGTATTATATCGATGCTACCGGCTATCCTTGTTTCGAACAAGACGTTTCTGTGTATCCGTCTATCGTCGTCATTACGCGAAAGCGGTCACTTCAAGGCACTCGCAGAGTACAGCTTACTACAACTAGTAACCTGAAAAATATTAGCAAAAATTTTGAGTCTCAGAATCTGGGTGCGGCAGACACTTCAGCCCAACCAATTGGCCATAGCTATGACCAGCACGATATAATATTAAGTTCCCCCCTTGTATCAGAAATACTCAAAGTGCTTGCTGCCTTCCCAAAAATTGAGGAAGTTGGTTGTAAGATTGGTATTGGCGTTGCAACAGGACGTGACGATATTTATATTAATAAGTTAAGTGACTTGCCCGTTGAGAATGAAGCTAAAATTCCATTGTTGATGAGAGAAGACATACAGAGTGGTAAGGTAAGGTCAAACGGTTGGGGTTTGGTTAACCCCTTTTGTAGCGATGGAACACTCAGGGTATTAAATGACTGGCCGCAGCTAAAAACATTTTTTGAATTACATGAACAGACGTTGAAAAAAAGATACGTGGCTAAAAAAAATCCAAAATCTTGGTATCGAACAATTGACAAGATTGATTCCGAATTATTAAAAAAACCAAAATTGCTAATACCTGATATCAGTAATTACATTAATGTTGTTTACGATAAAGGTGAGTTTTATCCGCACCATAATTTGTATTACATAACTTCGAACGAATGGGACTTGAAGGCACTTGCCACCATTCTTCGTTCATCATTAATACAGTTTTTAATCAGAAATTTTTCAACCACCGTGCGTGGAGGCTATTTCCGTTGCCAAGCACAATTTTTGCGTAAGTTACCCCTTGTTCCTTGGGGGCCATTGAGTCAGAAACTCAAGGCTGATCTAGC
>JBBTSN010000110.1:0-1965 GCA_038078775.1 Patescibacteria group bacterium
CAAAAATATTGGAAGCACCGGTAAAGGGTGCGGCGCAGCACTCATTGATCGTATTTGGAGGAAAGACTTTAAGCTTGCAAAAGATGTCCTTGGACATCTTCAGATCGCAGATGTAGCGCAAGTGGTAAATACTGCGATTGATGAGGGGGGAAATATTCTCCTTGAGGGTACACAAGGATTTGGCCTTTCTCTTTATCACGGGACTTATCCGTTCGTTACTTCACGTGATACTACTGCAGCGAACTTTCTTGCCGAAGCGGGTCTTTCCCCTCTTTTGGTTAAAGAAATTATTCTCGTTATCCGTACATTCCCTATTCGTGTTGCAGGAAACTCCGGACCATTACCTCATGAAATTACCTGGCAAGATCTGTCCGAGCGCATGGGAAGGAAAGTCGAAGAAATAACTACCGTCACCAAGAAGATTCGACGCGTCGGTGAATTTGACGAAGAAATTGTAAAAAGAGCCATTCTCCTTAATCGCCCTACACAAATCGCTCTTCAATTTCTCAACTATCTCTTCCCTCAAGATAAAGACAAAAGCTCTTGGGAAGATCTCAGCAATGAAGCACAATCGTATATTGAGAATCTCGAACGCGAACTCCGTGTACCGATTACACTCATTGGAACAGGGGAGGAATTTAGTGCCATGATCGATCGACGTAAGAATGTCTAATTAGGGCAATCTTTCCACGTGGATGTCTGGATTTGGAATGTATTTCACTTCGCTGTGGTTTTTGTAGAGAAGTCGCTCCCCTACCCTATTTCCGTTTCGACGGTCTGTTTTTTGCTGGTAGAGGGCGTTCTCTCGATAGTACTTTTTCTCGTGGGCGACGTAGGTGAACCGGTGATTCTTTTCTATGACTTTGTAGGAATATGGGAGAGGATCGGTTGGTGGTGCATTGGGGTTTGAATGCGCGGTGGCACAAATACATTGACAAATCTTTATTTTTTGGTATAATAATAGGTTCGCTTCCTGGGGACATCCGTCATACGAACCCTTGCCTCGTGTCTTGCAAAGCCTGTGCACGATGTGTAAGCCGAATGATTAGGACTTTCTGGGGAAGAACACCTTGTTATGAACCAAGCCGCGTAGAGCGGTTTTTTCATTTATACTGTGTGGGTATGCAACGACGTTTTTTTACTTTACTATCCGTCATCTTTTTTGGTTCGTGCATACCACTTTTTGCACATGGTGAATCAGCTCCTCTTTTAAGACTTGAAAAGGACGGTGAAGTTATCGGCCTTCTTTCTCCCGATCTCTCCTCTGTTGGGTCTCTTGCAATTGGTGATTTAGGAACCGATGGAACGAGTGAAATACTTGTCGCTACAGGATATGGTACACCAACTGAAATTATCGCACTTCGGAAAGATGGTTCACGCATCGGATCTTTTGTACCGTATCATCCTGCATTCTCAGGTGGAGCATCAGTTGCACTGTGTGACCTTAATAGCGACGGGGTGAATGAAATCGTTACGAGTGCTGGATTTGGCGGTGGGCCCCATGTGCGCGTATTTACGCATGAGGGCAACCCTACAGGAATCCAGTTTTTCGCGTACGATGAAACTTTCCGTGGAGGTGTCTCCATCTTATGCCAAGATATCACCGCCGATGGTGTGCCTGATATCATCACCGTTCCTGGACCTACCGGTGGACCTCATATTAAAGTTTTTTCTGCATTAGGAATTCTTGAAGGAGAACTTTCGCTGTCGGGATTTCCTCAGAACACCGGGCTCTCTGCGTTCATGCTTCCCAATGCATCTTCTGCAACGCTCTTTGTTACTCCTGCAGCACTTTCAACATCACTTATTGGAGAAGTTGTTTTTGAAGATGGCGTGCTTCTTCTCAGAAATTCATATGTAGATGAAGCGGCTATGTCTCCCCTTACACTCACGAGCAACGACGGAATAAACCTCTCCGTAACTTCTTCGCTTACTACTGCAACCGAAACAAAAGAGAGTTCTTTC
>JBBTSN010000111.1:0-10713 GCA_038078775.1 Patescibacteria group bacterium
CTCTACCGCGTACAGGTTGGTAAACAGGTGCGCTACGCGTTCTCTGATGATGAAAAGGTAAAAATCATTGAGGAACTTACTGGTAAAAAAGTTTCTGCAACCGATGAGCCCGCTGAAGATGAGAGTGGAAACGAGGGACCACGCGAAATGCAGGTAGGCGGCATTAAGGTAAATATTCAGCGCTACAAAGGTTTGGGTGAAATGAACCCGGAACAGCTCTGGGAAACGACCATGGACCCTGAAACACGCATGATGAAAAAGGTTACCGTTGAAGATGCAGCCTTTGCCGATGAAACGTTCGACATGCTCATGGGTGTTGAAGTTGCTCCACGCAAGAAGTTCATTCAAACAAATGCGCAATACGTTACGAACCTTGATATTTAAAAAACTCCCCCGAGGCCGTCAGGCCGAGGGGGAGTTTTTTATTTTACTCTTCTGAACTTTCAGTAAACCACTGAGTATCCGTACCCTCTTCATCTTTATTATCTGTATTTGTCTCTGATGGAGTAATCAACATCATCGCACCATCTTCATCCGAAGATCCTTCAACATCAATAGCGTCTACACCGTCAACATTCACCTCTATTCCTTCCATGAGGGAAAAATCGCATGTTTCATCTGGATCACACTCTTTTGTTAATTTAAGCTTTTCACCCTCCTCGTCACGCGTGTACTCCACAGAATTTATTGAGGAGTCTTCCGTAATATTCGTAATGTCTTCATCTGAAAAAATATCCCGGTCCTTATCAAAGGCACGCGTAACGAGTACCTGAATCTTATCGGTCGCAACGGTAATTGTACTGTCTACAAATTTTACCGTTTCCGCAAATGCCTGTGGAGCAAACAACGATCCGGCAACAAGGAATGCGAACGCGGCAAATGCAGTTTTTGTGAAAATATTCATAGGAATATGTTTAGTTTTCTTAAATGTTTTTTGTGCAATGAATTCTTTGAGTTCCCGATTTTCTCCGTTTTCTTCGGGAGAAGCATCGTAGAACGAGCGATAAAGTGAGGAGAATTTCATAGAGAATGTGTTTGACGAAGACGAGTTAAAGCTCGAGAGAAGTGTGTTCGTATCGCGGAAGGTTTTTTTCGCACCAACGTAGCGATTTCTTCATACGTCATGCCGTCGATATAGCGAAGCGTGAAGAGTGCGCGCATTTCAGGAGTAAGTTGAGTGAGAATCTCCTCGGCTTTTGCAGAGGCGTCGAGCGTGTCATTCCACGACTCATGGTCGATATCGTTGCATATATTTAGCGCATCATCGAGCTCTGCGGTTGGACGGAGCTTTCTCCAATGATCTCCAATTTTATGCTTTGCAATGCCTGTAAACCATTGTCGCATCGTGCCTCGCTGTGCGTCGAAATGGTCGAGATGCGCATAGCCGTAAAGAAATACTTCACCAATGACCTCTTCCGCCGCCTCCTTATGCGGAACGCGAAAAGAGACGTACTTTGAAAGATAGGCAAAGAGACCTTCGTATTCCTCCGTAAATTGTTCTCTGCGTTCTTTTTGGCATTGAGACATAGTTTCTAAAAGGCGCCTTCATGGAGTACTACGCATATACACAAGAAGGTGCTACATGCTTCCGAACCCCTTTATTGAGTAAAAATACGGAAAAAACATGTTATCATAGCAAAAATACCGAATCTTTTCAAGAACACCCTTCTCAAGGTATGCCCCTCCCCTCCCGTTCCATGGTGCTTTTGGCCGCCATTCCCAGCTTCGGTATTTTGCTCGCATTCCTTCTTGCGTATTTCTTACGGTAGCGTATACTTGCGAGCGTTGTCCCCCAAAAGGGGATTTTAAAATACAAAATTATGATAAAGACCCTTCCCCGCCGCGCAATGACATATTTCACCGAAGTACGCGGTGAAATTGAAAAAATAGCTTGGCCTACACAAAAAATGACGCTTCTTTACAGCGCATTTGTCGTAGCTGCATGTCTCGTTTTTACCCTTTACTTCAGCGTTCTCGACTTCGGCCTTACAGAAATCGTTAACGTTCTTCTTTCCCGCTAATCTTATGGCAAAGCAAACCGCCAATTACGGCCGTCGTTGGTACGCAATCCACACCTATTCCGGATACGAAGAAGCCGTACTCGACGCACTCAAACAGCGTATTGAGACCATGGACATGGGTGAAAAAATCTTCGGCATTTTGGTTCCCAAAGAAAAGAAAATCAAAATCAAAAACGGTGCACGCAAGGTTATTGAAGAGAAAATTTTCCCTGGCTATGTACTCGTTGAAATGATTGTTACCGATGACTCTTGGTACGTTGTGCGCAACACGCCAAACGTTACCGGATTCATTGGAACCGGAAACACACCAACGCCGATTGCTCAGGAAGAAGTTGATACGCTCATGAAACGTGTAGGTGTATCTGATCCTGAATTCAAAATCGATGTTTCAAAGGGCGACACCGTTACCATTTCTGATGGTCCTTTCAAAGGCCAGAATGGAAAGGTTGAGGCAGTGGATGACGCCCGTGGAAAGATCAAGGTCTTCGTTTCCATGTTTGGTCGTGAAACGTCACTTGAACTCGATTTCTTGCAGGTAAAGAAAGTGTAAAAAAATAAAACTGGCTACAAGCCAGTTTTATTTTTATCTTTGAAGATACTTAATTAAGTCCTCGATCCCCACAATAATACCTCCCTCTTTTTCTTCTCGTCGCTTCACTTCGTAGCCTCCTTTTTCTAGACTCTTCTTACTTATAATGACGCGGAAAGGATTTCCGATGAGATCCGCGTCCGCAAGTTTATTTCCCGCAGAAACTTCTCGATCATCCCAGAGAACCTCAATGTCTGCTCTCTGTAGCTCTTCGTATATCTTTCCAGCCTCATCTTCAACGCCGTCGAATGTCACTAGCGAAACATGGAATGGAGCGATAGTTTCTGGCCAAAGAATACCTTTTTCATCGTGAAGCTTCTCAACAATAACCCCCATGGCTCGCGTAATACCGATTCCATAGCAGCCAACAATTGGATATGCCCTTTCCCCTTCTTTCGTCGCGTATGCTGCATCGAAGATTTCTGTATATCGCTGTCCCAAGTCAAATATGTTCCCCACTTCAGATGCCTTCCCTTCTCGCAGCGCACTTCCGCATTTTGGACATATTCCCGCATTCGTTTCTACAATTTCAAGATTGATACAAAAATCGCATTGCTCACAATAACGAATGATATCTTCTCCCGCATCAGTGAGCACCATAAATTCATACGATATCTTTTTTGAAAAACTCCCACCTGAGGCTTCCGTCACTTTTGCAATTAAACCTAGACGCGAAAAAATTCGAAGATACGCCTGCTTTGCTTCTGCGTAGAAACGGTCGAAATCTTCTTGCGTTTCGTGAAAGCTATACATATCTTTCATTTCAAATTCACGCCCGCGCATGATGCCCGACTTAGCGCGTAACTCGTCTCGAAATTTCCACTGGATCTGATAGACCGCTCGCGGAAGATCGCGATAACTCTTAATGAACTTTTTCATGAGCGGCACAACTATCTCCTCATGACTTTGTCCGAGAGCATATTCCTTGCCTGTTCTGCTCTCTAGTTTAAAAAGTACGTCCACATTTTCCCATGCTCCCGTCGCCTTCCAATTTTCCGAGGGGTGAAGTGCAGGCATGTGGATCTCCTGACCACCAATGCCGTCCACTTCTTCGCGAACAATTTTACGAATATTCTCAAGTACACGAAGACCGAGCGGCAAATATGTATACACGCCCGCCATGAGTTGATCGATAAATCCTGCCTGTACGAGAAGTTGGTGATTTGCGGTTTCCGCCCCACTTCCTGCGTCTTTCTGTGGTTGAACAAACAAATGAGACATTTTCATAATAAAAAATATTCGCCTTTATCATTGATAATACTATCAATAGACAAGGGCGAATATTCTCGCGGTACCACCTTGTTTCACTTATTCGTTGCCGAATAAGCCTTTGAGCCCTGAGAGGTTCTTTGATCTTAACTCTTCTTCGTAGATCAATACGGCGACTTGAAGCGTGAGGCTTTCATCGCAGACTCGGAAGTGGGGCTTCGTCATCGTCTTGGGAAGATGGGATGATCATAGCATTTTCGTTAAAAAGATCAAATCTCTCTTTATTTGACATTTTAAGCGAATATTGGCATTATTTCGGCACTAAATCACGAGGTGGTTGCTTGTAAAAGAGTCCATTATAAAAAAGTCTCGTATGGCAAAGAAAATCAAGGCGATATTGAAGGTGCAGGCAATTGGAGGAGCTGCTACCCCGGCACCTCCACTTGGTCCGGTGCTTGGTCAGCAGGGTGTACCTATTCAGCAATTCGTTGCAGAATTTAACGCTGCTACTCAAGACCGTCGCGGTGAAGTTGTTCCTGCAGTGATCACGGTGTATGAGGATCGTTCGTTTACGTTCATCCTCAAAACCGCTCCTGCATCAGAACTTATCAAAAAGGAACTTGGTATCAAAGTTGGTTCTGGAAAGCCTAACCAAGACAAACTTGGAAAGCTTACCCGCGAACAGCTTAAGCGCATTGCAGAAAAGAAACTTCCTGACTTGAACACGAAGGATGTTGAAAAGGCAATGAAGATTATCGCTGGTACCGCACGTCAGATGGGTGTTGACACTGAAATCTAAATTTAACTCGTGGGAGCCCCTCCTTACGTCGGGGCGCCATAACCACAATCTCTATGCGTAGCAAACGCTTCACTTCACTCAAGTCTACGGTTCAGCAAAAGGCTCTTTCAACCGACCTCGCTGTTACTTCGGTAAAAACCAACGCAACCGCAAAGTTCGATGAAACTGTTGAAATACATTTCTGCTTGGGTATTGATCCAAAGCAAGGCGACCAGCAAATTCGTGGAACCATTTCCCTTCCTCATGGAACCGGAAAAACCAAGCGTGTTGCTGCATTCGTTGATGCCGCAAACGAAGCTGCTGCAAAAGCAGCTGGCGCAGATATCGTTGCAACCGAAGAGACGATTGAAGAAATTGCACGCACCGGTAAAATCGATTTCGATGTTGCGGTTGCAGTTCCAAGCATGATGGCAAAGCTTGCAAAGGCTGCTAAAATTCTTGGTCCTCGCGGTCTCATGCCAAACCCAAAAACTGAAACCGTTAACCCGAACATTGCAAAAATGATTACCGAACAAAAGGCGGGTAAAATTTCCTTCAAGAACGACAACACCGCCAACGTCCACATGATCGTTGGCAAAGCATCGTTCTCCGCTGCTCAGCTCACGGAAAATGTAAACGCTGCAATCGAAGCGCTTCGCAAGGTAAAGCCCGTAAGTTCAAAGGGAATCTATTTCAAGTCGGTAACCCTTACCTCTACCATGGGACCTGCAGTTCGCCTCGACGTTGTAAACGTTGCGTAAGATACACATCAAGCTCCAAGAGCTACGAGAGACGGCCTAACTGGGCTTATACGTGAGACGAGAGACGGCCCAGCGGGCCGTCTTTACGTTGACAGCCCCTCCTCCTTGCGTCCACAGCTCCCCCTCCCCTCTCAGAAGAGCTTTTGCTAAGGTGCGGGCAGTATGGATTTCTCTCAGCTTACCGGTGCGCTTGCATACCAACATATTCAGGCACTTCTTGATTATCAATTCATTTTTGGAGCGTACCCCGAGCATATTCAGCCTTCCTCGCTTGATACAAGCATTTCCGATGAAGTTTACCGCATGCGAGGCTCGTATCTTCCCCGTACCGGAGAACGTATTCGCTCTATTATTCGTGAAGGATCACTTTATCGAAGCTCTCTTTCAGCCCCACTTGACCTTAACGGCATCTATCTGGTTCGGCTTAACGAGACCTTTGTTCTGCCCCCTAAAATCTTCGCGTATGCGAACAATAAATCCTCAACAGGTCGTATAAATCTCCAAACCCGACTTCTGATAGATGGGGTAAGTGAATTTGATAGCGTACCCGCTGGATATACTGGGGAGCTTTGGCTCGAAATCATACCCAAATCATTTCCGGTAAAGTTAGATGTCGGGGAACGCCTGAACCAAGTTCGCTTTTTTGCCTCTGATACACGCCTTACTGCAGATGATCATGCAAAACGACATGCTCAAGAAGGTTTTCTCTTCGACTCAGGTGGAAATAAATTTTTCGCTCCTAATACTTCACGCTCTCTTGGTATTACCATGTCGGTTGATTTAGATTGTGGTGAAATTGTTGGCTATACTTGTCGCCCTACGAGTGGCCGGGTTTTAGCATATGCCCGTCGTGATCACAAGGTTAGAGATTTTTTTGAGCCTATTTATCGCCCAGAAAAGGGGGAGATTACTCTTCATCGTAATGATTTTTACATTATTGTTACCAAAGAGGGCATACGCGTCCCCCCTGAGTACGCCGCGGAAATGGCACCTTATGACGTAGGTAAAGGTGAATTCAGAAGTCACTATGCGGGATTTTTTGATCCTGGTTTTGGCTATCGAGCAGATGGATCACTTAAAGGAAGCCCTGCTGTGCTCGAAGTTTTTACGCATGATAATGACTTTATTCTTCGAGATGGCCAACCGATATGCAGTATGGTGTATGAAAAGCTTTCCGCTGTTCCCCAAGTAATTTACGGCGATGGCCAGCTCTCAAGTAACTATTTTGGACAAAAAGGACCACGCCTCAGTAAGCATTTTCAATCCACATAATAAAGATGCCCAGCTCTGCCGCGTTTCCACATTTCTTGGAAGAAGAGCCTCGAAAACCCTGAACGAAAAAACCGCGCCGTAAGGGTCAAATCTGAACATACAAAATTTCTAACTTTCCAACTTGCGGATACGGAACACAAACTGATCGTCCGCATCCCACTCGCGCGCCGGCTCCGCCCAAGCCCTGCGCAACCACGCACCACTGTGATCACAATGCACGCGGAACACGTCCGAGCGACCAGGGCGATCAATAATCTGGTTCATGCCGATATAAACATATTCATTCATTGGTTGGTTCGCATAGTGCAACCGATAGTATGGCCCCACTTCTGGCGGACAGAGTTCAAGGCCAAGCGCGATGGCTTTAGCAAAAATCTCCTGTATTGTTGCACCATTTGGAAACCCAAGGTCACCCACGGATAAGCGAACAAAATTCATCTGCTCAAGAGATTTGAGCTTTGTGTATTCTGGCGGTTCGTGGATACTCTCCTTAAACTCTTGGCTCTCCATAAGTCCACCATCATCTACTTGAAACTTAGCCTGTTTCATTGCGGCCTTGAGTTGTGCAACGGCCATTCCTCCAACACCGAAATGCTCACAATGAATCCTGCCTTCAGGGAAGCTCGTGTAGACGTATTCTATGCCTTCTGGCAGAAGGGTGAAGATGTTGGGTTGAAGCTCACCTACGTAGGCTTTGGTAGATGCAGTGATCTCTTCAATTGAATGAGCAATTTGGTCTTCATTACACGCAAAGATGATGAGCATGTCTTCTTCGGGATTACGTTCTTTGCGGATCTCACGAAGAGATTGTTTGTCTTCTCCTGAACCCTCAAAGGGTTTGGGTACTTCGTACAGGAATGAGAGATCGGTGTGTGAGAGCAGTCTTCCTTCGGTAAGCTTCTGCTTGATACGAGTGAGAAACTCTGTGTCTGATTCTCTTTGTTCGTAGGCAAGGGAGTCGAGGTTGTTTTGTAGAAGGGCCATTGCTGAGAGGAGTTGAGCTTTATCTGTTTGTGCTTGAAGGACATCCTCTGCGTTTCCTGAGGTACTAGCCACTTCAAAAGAAGAGTCGAAGGTGGCTTTTAAGGTACGAACCTGAGTGAGCATGAGGGCTGCAGTGGTGCAGTGAGTGTTTTCTTTACCTGACTGATGGTTTGCCATAGATTGAGTGGATTGTAGCAAAAAGGAGACAGCAAAACAAAAGACGCTCCCGCATGGAAACGAGAGCATCTTTTTAAACCAATCCTTTTTCAAGTAACTTTTGTGATTGACGGGCTTCTGCTGCAGCGCGTGCCCATGGGTAATCCTGATAGTCTACAAACTTGAGAAGATTGATATTGCGTACCCATGGTGCTCTTTCAAAGATACTTGTTGTCATTTTTTGACAAATTCTTCGGTAATCTGGGTGCCCCTGTGGAACCGTTCGTAACTCGAGAAAGTGTTGAGCCTCGCGAAGAGAGAATCCCATCATGAAGCGAATATGGTGGCCGAAAAGTACGCAGTACTGTGCAATTTCCGGGTGTATATCTCGTGCAAGCTTTTCATACACATTCTGCACCTCTGCTACAAGAGCCCATACTTCACCTGCCATGCCAATTGCTTTTATATCTTCTGGAAGCGTGAATCCGAGGTGAGGATTGAGGAGCTGTCGTTGCTGTGTGAGGATTCGGTGACGATGAAGATCTCTAAAGATTCCAAAGTTCCCTACAATCTCAAACGTGCAAGGCTGTCCATGCTCCCAGGCACGCGATGCCCGATCGCGGCGCGAAGTTCTTCCTGCAAAAAATTCCTCGAGAAGACCTAACATACGCTCTTCGGGCTCTTCTTTTAATCGCCTTATCATTGACGCATATGAAACTGAAACGTAGGGAAAGTACGATGCCGCGAGTATGTGTACCATGGGTTCTGCTCCAGGCTGGATTATTGGGGGTATTTCTAGTGGCACCACCTCATCAACCGATTGTTCCGCTATAAAAAATTCTGGAAAGTTAATTGCAATATGGTGCTTTGCAATTTGCTCAGTTGCGCGCATGTCTTTTTCTCCATCGGTATTTGCGCGCTTTACATATTTTGGAATGAGTTTATTAAGCGTTTCGTGCAAACGTCCTGCAATATCCTTAAACTCACCCACGTCGCTTGAGTAGAGACGTTTTAACAGATGTTCGTATGTTCATCCGTTTGCAACCATTGCAAGGTTTGTGAGCGTTGCGGCAGGCAAAACAATGCGTGCCGTATCACACGCACGGGTTTTTACATCGAATTTATATACGCGTTTAAATTCTTTGATCTCTTTTTCTTCTGTGAGTGCATCTAATTTATACGGTGCTTTATCACCCGGTCGTACCGCATATTCAGCCTCATTTATGGGTTTAATGGTTGTGTAATAGCTCGTGAGCCTGTCTACTAACCTTGAATAAAGTGCGAAAGCTCTATCTAATACGCGCTCATATTCTGCACCATGTTCTGATGCCATTACGGCTGGCTCGCGATAATATGCGTATTTTCCTGTTACGGGATCTCTATCGTTATACACAACATATCGACTTGATTGCTCGATAAAACTTCCTAGCCTACGATCTTCAATAATTTTTGATGCAAGATTGCTTACCGAGTTAAAAAGTACCGTGGCTGTTTCGAGTTCTTGCACCGAATCGTCCCCATATTGCACCAATATACGCTCAATGATTTGATCGAGCTTCTTTGTTTTTAGCTCCCCTATTGGTAAACCCAGCTTCTCACTCTCTTCTTGGGTTGATACCAAAAATTCATTCACAAGAACGTCAACAACAGTCCCAGGGGCACGGGACTGGCGGGCAAGCATGGCGCCCGACAGTCCTGCAAGCCTCCGGGAATCCAGTGCGGTAATAGTGCTTTCTGGAGAAACAAGTGCCCAAGGAGCTGCAAGCTCAAAGGCGCTCTTCTTCATGGTTGCACGATACGGCAATGTATTTCCATCTCCATATGCAACCATCTCTTCTTTTTTTACGGCACCATCTTCTCCGTACTCCTCAATTGCAAGCGTTACGAGACGATCATCCTGCTGAATTTTCTTTACGAGTGCATTGTCATGAGCCATAAGAGGAGATTTGTATTGCGACTTTGCCAGGTGCGTTTCACTGGGTCAAACGCGTGTGTGGATATGGTCAGACAAAAAGAAGGAAACATGAAAGAATACAGGCTATATGGAAATTTCCTTCCGCAAGCTTACTCCAGACACTCCAACTCCTGAATACAAAACCCCTGGGGCGGTAGCTTTTGATATCGCCGTTACTGAAGAAGGCGCCCTTGCTCCCGGAGAAAGAAAAATGTTCCGCACAGGTCTTGTTATTCGCATACCCGATGGACATACACTCATTCTTGCTCCTCGCTCGAGTAATGCAAAAAAAGGTATTCAAATAGCACATGGCATCGGTATTATTGATCAGGACTATTGTGGTCCTGATGATGAGTTACGTCTTTTTCTTTATAATATTGGCACAGAATCTTACCCGATTGAGAAATACGAACGTATTGCTCAAGGAATGTTTGTTCCTGTAACGAAAGGGGTGTTTATCGAGCCTCCACACTGGGATGTAAAAAATAATCGCGGGGGTTTTGGTACCACGGGTTAGTCTGTTTGCTGAAGTGCGAAGAGGATTTTTTGAAATACCTCTTCTTTTGTACCATTCGCAAGAATGCTTTTCCATATACTTGCAAATCGCTTATCACGGGAAATATCTTCATATCCCTCTTCACACGCCATGAAAAACTCTTGAGGAAATTTTTCAAATTTATCCCCTGCGGCATCAAACGTTCTTGTCATCATTTCTTTGAGATTTCCGTGCAAATACACTACCGTGGTAGGCCATATATTTTCTACGGCGTGTGCATTTATGCTGAGTATAGTTTCTTTTCCAAGCCCTCGACCAAACCCTTGCCATGAGACACTTGAAAAAATAGAGCGATCTACCACCACAATGCCACCCCTGTTAAGAACAGGTTTTATCACGTTTCGTAACGTGTGCGCGCGAGATGCAGCGTACAAATACGCTTCGCATACGGGATCCATAAGCTCTGTAAACGGAGTTGCTTGCACCACCGTAC
>JBBTSN010000112.1:0-1166 GCA_038078775.1 Patescibacteria group bacterium
AGCAGTTGACTCTTAATCAATTGGTCGCGGGTTCGAGTCCCGCCCGGTCCACCAAAAAAACCTGGAATGACGTAGAGACGGCCCGGCGGGCCGTCTCTACAGCGCCGGGTTTTTTTGTTATATACTGTATGCAATATGTCATCTCTTCTTCTTATTGGTATTGTTATGATGGGCTTGCCGGCACTCCTCGTTGCGGGTTGTGCGGCCTACATTTTCTTGGGATTCGTGAATGATGATAAAGATGCGCGCGCGATTTTCAATCTTGCGCTTATTATCATGGTAATTGGTTTCTTTTTCATTGTCGGGCACTTTGTAGGAACATACGTCCAAGTTACGTAAGAGAAATAAAAAATCCGCGTCATGTTCGTAGGGAACGGTTTAAAACCGTTCCCTACGTGTACGCGGATTTTTGTTATGCGGTTTTTTTCTTGAGTGCGTCTTTGAGTGCTTTTCCTGCCTTGAATTTAGGAACGCGTACTTCTGGCACTTGAATTTTTTCTTGGGGTTTGCGGGGGTTTACTCCCATGCGCGCGGTGCGCGTACGAGCTGAGAACGTTCCAAATCCTGCGATGGTTACTTCGTCACCGTCTTGAAGTGCGCGGGTTACGAGCTCTTCAAAATACTCGATAAAGTCTTCAGCGACTTTTTTAGGAATACTCATGCGGTCAGCAAGCTTGAGTGCAAGTTCTGCTTTGTTCATAGTGAGAAGGTTGGAGAAAGAATGGGCTGATATTAGCCAAGTATCTTTCTTGTGTCAAGGATTTTAGCGGGCGAATTCAATGACACGTTTCTCACGGATGACGGTAACTCTTACTTCTCCTGGATAGGTGAGCTCTTTTTCAATTTTATGTGCGATGTTTTTTGCCATTTCGTATGCCTTCATGTCGTCGATGATTCCCGGGTCTACGAATACACGCACTTCGCGACCTGCTTGAATTGCATATGCTTTTTCAACGCCTTCAAACCCTGCAGCAACGGCTTCGAGATTTTGCAAACGTTGAATGTATTCTTCAATGCTGTTGCGACGTGCACCGGGGCGTGCGCCAGAGATTGCGTCAGCAGCCTTTACGACAACGCCTTCAATGGTGCGAGGGCGATCTTCGTGGTGAGCAATGGACTGGTAACAGAGATCTTCGGGGAATCCAAAATTCTTCATGATGTTGTAA
>JBBTSN010000113.1:0-2230 GCA_038078775.1 Patescibacteria group bacterium
AATTCCCGCCGAGAATTCTCGACTCTCCTTCTTTATTTGAGGGAAAGACGTGAAGGCGACCGTTTTAGGTGGCCGTTTGTTTTTTAAAAGGTCGTAAGAAATTGTCTATGGCAAAAACACGCGCACAAAAAGCAGAAGTGATTGCAAAAATCACTGATCGCTTCAAGCGTATGAAAGGTGCTGCATTCTCACACGCTATGGGGTACACCATGGAAGATGCAGACAAGCTCCGCGCAAAGGCGGCGGCAAAAAATGTTGATGTGTTCGTTGCGAAAAAGACCTTGCTTACCCTTGCTGCACAAGCAGCTGGCGTAACAGGTGTTGATAGCAACTCACTCGACGGCTCAGTGCTCGTTGCTGTTTCTTACAGCGATGAAGTATCCGCAGCAAAACTTTTGAAGGACCTCTCGAAAGAGAAGGACACCATCAAAATGTTGGCAGGTGTTCTTGAAGGAAAATTCGTGGGAGAAGCTGAAGTCAAGCGATTGGCAGATCTTCCTTCCAAGGAGCAACTTCTTGGTCAGTTGGTTGGTACGCTCAACGCCCCTGTAGCAGGGTTCGTCAACGTACTTGCTGGCAACTTGCGTGGTTTGGTAACGGTGCTTGGTGCGGTGCAAGCGAAAAAAGCATAAGCGGGTAGAAGGCTAGGCGGGCCCCACTAGTCCACTTAAACTCAAACTAATTCTCAATTCATATACATATATGTCCGAAGAAATGAAGAATGTCGAGGTACCTGCAAAGTTCCAGGCCCTCGTCGAATCCATCGAAAAGATGTCCGTGCTTGATCTTGCAGAGCTTGTAAAGGTTCTTGAAGGAAAGTTTGGCGTGAGTGCATCAGCTCCCGCAATGATGATGGCAGCTCCTGCAGCAGCAGGTGCAGCAGCCGCAGAAGAGCAGTCCTCTTTCACGGTTGAAATCACCTCCGCTGGTGAAAACAAGATCTGCGTTATCAAAGCTGTTCGTGAAATTACCGGTCTTGGCTTGAAGGAAGCTAAGGACATCGTTGATGCTGCTCCAAAGGCAGTAAAGGAAAATGCTCCAAAGGCAGAAGCAGAAGACATGAAGTCCAAGCTCGAAGCAGCAGGTGCAAAGGTAACCCTCAAGTAACCTCACTTTAAAAAGATGCTCTCGCTTCCATGCGGGAGCGTTTTTTTGTTTTGCTGTCCCCTTTTTGCTACAATTCACCCAATCTATGGAAAAGCAGCCAGGTAAAGAAAGCACCCCCACCTGCACCAACGCAGCCCTCATGCTCACCCAGGTCCGCAGCTTAAAAACCACATTCGACTCTTCTTTTCGTGAGGCCATTGCCTCAGGAAGTGTAGAGGATGTTCTTCAAGCACAGAAAGACAAAGCTGAACTCCTCTCAGCAATGGAACTTCTCCAAAACCATCTCGACTCCATTGCCTACGAACAAACATCAGACACGGAGTTCCTCACTCGCATGAAGCAGAAGCTTACCGAAGGAAGACTGCTCTCACGAACAGATCTCTCATTTCTGTACGAAGTACCCAAACCCTTTGATGGTTCAGTGGAAGACAAACAATCTCTTCGTGAAATTCGTGCAACACGAAAATCCCATGAAGACATGCTTATGATCTTCAAGTGTACTGAAAATGAGATCGCTCATACAGTTGAAGAGATCAATGAATCGACGAAGGCATACGTCGGTGAGCTTGAGCCCAACATCTTCACCCGTCTGCCAGAAGGCGTTGAGTACGTCTACACCAGCTTTCCTGAAGGCTGCATCCCTAGGTATAGCATTAAGATTGGGGGGAAGGATGTGGATGAGCTGAAGGAGCTTCTTGAAGCGGGAGGGCATCGTTTTGACTACACGAAGTCGATCTTGGAACACAATGACTTTAAGCGTTCGCTTTACAAGGAAGACCCCAAAGACCCCGAGAAACCACACTATACACAGTGGGGACTCAAATCTCCTGAAGAGGCAACACTCATTCGCCTGTTTGTTAACGATCTTGGATTCCCAAGTGGCGCTACGACAAAACAGATTTATGCCAAAGCAAAAGCATTAGGTCTTGAACTCTGTCCACCAGAAGTCGGTCCACAGTTCCGTTTACAGTACATAAGCCGACCAATGTACGAATCCGTCTATGTTGGAATGAAGCAGATTATCGGCTCGGACCGCAACCCGCGCGTCTTCCGCGTGGGGCTCGTGGAGGATCTCGATCCCGACGACGACTGACCGCGATCCGCTACTCGCGGTCGAGGTACG
>JBBTSN010000114.1:0-2615 GCA_038078775.1 Patescibacteria group bacterium
ATAACGGGCAACGAGGCGTCTTTGAGATTGTCTTGATATGCGTCCAGGGCTTGCAAATAGAGTCATGGCACCCTTTGCAAAGCGCATTAGTACCACGTGGACCGAAAGCGCGGCAGCATATTCTGCAAAAAAGACGAGCGTGGTAGGAACGATGGTACGCGGGACGCTCGCGCTCGGTGATCGCGTGAGTGCACGTGACCGGTACGGATTGCGTCCTGATTTGCCAACGGTATTGATTTTGGGAGGAGGAACCGGCGCAACATCGCTCAATGAAGCAATGCTCATTATCGCCGACGAAGTTCTTCGCGTTGCGAATGTCATTCACTTAACGGGTCGAGGAAAAATGATTCCTGCATTACAATCGTTTCAAGAACAAGGAAAGCTTTACGTTGCCCTTGAGTTTTTACATGAAGGCATTGCTGACGCGTACGCAGCTGCGGATATTGTGGTTGCACGAGCAGGCATGGGAACCATTTCAGAGCTTGCCGCTCTTGGAAAGCCGTCCATCATCCTTCCGCTTCCCGGTTCTCAACAAGAAGAAAATGCAAAAGCACTTCAAGCACAAGAAGCCGCTGATGTTATTTATCACATGACGCCTCAAGTACTCCTGCAAGCGATTGTAAAGATGGTGCAGTCAAATGAATATCGTACCGAGCGTGCCGAACACATTCGACGCATTTTCCCGGTAAACGCCGATGAACGCATTGTGCATGATGCGCTCGAAATTCTCTCTGCTCGCGTTACATCTTAATCGAGATCCCCTCACCATTCTTGGAAAATCCTGTTGTAAGAATGGCGAGAAGAAAAAGAAACATATAAAACAGACTTGTCATGATTATCACCACAAAGAGCGCATCAATATTTCGAAAGAAGATATCCATGTGGTATTCGACGAAGAATCTTCCCACAAATGCATCTCGCACATTCCCATCAATGACATTGCAGAACGTGAGTATTGCGGCGTTAAGAGGAATGATGCCGAGGACAATTGATCGATACGCGGTGCGAAGTTCGGCGAGTGAATTTGTATGCAGACGAATCTTTTTTGCGGACAAGCACGCAAGATGGAAAAAAGGAATGCTCAAGATGCTAAGTGAAACAATTTGTCCAAAAAGATCGTACGGTGGATAGCCTACGGTCAGAAAACCTGCAAAGGTGTTGAACGTAAAGAAAAAAAGGAGGGAAGTTTGGCTGCAAATAAATGCATATACCAAGAAAAAGAAAAGCGCATGTTTGGCGTGGATGGATTTAAGAAGTTTGGGAAGTGTGGTGTGCGTTTTGTTAAACGCGCGGGCAACATCAGTTGCATCACCCATATCTTGTTCAGATTCTTGTTTGGCGAGAACGCTGTTTTTCCCTTGAAGCTGGAGCGCGTGCGCTTCTTCTTCAAGGTGCTGTTCAATTTCATTAACGATCTTTTGTTCTTTGTCTGGCGAAACGTTGAGTGACTCACGAAGATTTTTGATAAAAGACATATTAGGAAATGAGATGCTGAATCTTTTTTGCAAACAATGTCCAATCTTTTTTATAGGCGTGATAGGCCTTTCCACCAGACTTTGTGAGCTGATAGACTTTTTTGTCACGGCCTTCCTCGGAAGTGATCCAAGAAGCGCTAATAAGCTCTTCTTGCTCAAGCCTGTGGAGGAGGGGATAGAGCATACCCGGAGAGAATGCAAAGCTTTTCTCGGATTGGGTTCGAATCCATTGGGTGATGAGATATCCATGCTTGGGACCATCGGCAAGCGAGGCCAAGATGATCATTTCGGTGTTTCCCTTCAGAAGTTCCTTGGTATTCATATATCGTACTAATATATATACGTTCATCGGGAAAGGTGCAAAGACTTTCTCCACAGGTTCTGTATACTGAGAATATGAAACTTCTTGGAATCTACGTGGGCGCATTGCTGAGCGTGGCGTTTGGCGCGGGCATTTTCTTTTTCCATAAAAATACTCAGCAGCACGATGAGCCCTTTGACATGATTACGGTCTGCGCAGCGCGGGGAGGATCTTGGGTATACGGATCATCATTGCCCTTGTGTATGACGCCCGATGAAGGCTTGCTGGAATTTGTTGACGGGAGTTTTGTAAGTTGGGGAACGGATGTAGCGGACGACCCGTGGGAAGAGGGATTTGAGCCTTTGCTTGAGGGGGAGGAGTTGGTTCAAGAGGAGGGCGAGGAAGATGAGGATCGGGTAAAAATCTGTACTGAAAGAAAGACAGAAGAGTACACCGGAAGAATTGCAGAGGTAGATTTTTCTTCTTGGCCCGATGCGTCGAAATACAAGACTGCGATCGCTAAGGATGTTGCACAAGGAGCGAATTTTTCAGGATCATATACGGTTTCGACATGGGGATGTTCAAAAAATCGTCGTGCTGCGGCATGCGTAGGTCATGCAATCGTCGATGTACGAACGGGAGAAATTGTTTTGTATGACGTTGTTGGAAAGCGAACAGGAGATTTTTCTGTGGAATCGAATTTGTTTTCGGTAACGTTACAGAACGGGGAGGAGAAAGTTTGGAGCGTTGAAAATGATGTACTGGTGAGCTGTGAATAGATGAGGTGAGATCGGGCTAAGATTTGGGGCGAGAGAGGGAGAATTGAGGGGGAGATTCGG
>JBBTSN010000115.1:0-2157 GCA_038078775.1 Patescibacteria group bacterium
TTTCCGGAGATTATCGAGCGATTTTTAAGATGTTGGAAGAAAGATGTATTTTTGTGCGAGTGGATACACACAGTAGTCTATACTCATAACATGAGTGTGCATCGCTTAATTCTTCCCGACCATCTTATTTCCTACGACGTCATGCGTTCGGGGGGAAAAGGAGGCCAAGGGGTAAACACCACAGACTCTGCAGTGCGTGCACGAGTGAATGTTTGGCGTTTGGCAATGCTCACCTACGACGAGCGTCGGAGAGTTGCAGAAAAGCTCAAACATCAACTTACATCTGAGGGCGAATTACTCGCAAAGAGCCAAACAACTCGTTCACAATTTGAAAACAAGCATCATGCAAAATATCGTCTCGAAGAAGTAATTCGTAAAGCACTCGAGGTTCCCGAAATTCGCATTCCCACACGTCCAACCCGAGGCTCAAAAGAACGTCGCCTCACCACAAAAAAGAACGTTGCAAGAAAGAAAGAGGGAAGACGGCAAGTGTCTGAATGATATGTTATAAACAAAATACTCTATGTCGTTAGAAGGCAAATTTTTCGCAAAAGAGAAACAACAACCAGGGGAAACAACTAAATTAGACATCAATAAATTTATTGAAGAGCTGATTCCTAAAACAGAATCATCGGAAAAGTCTTTATATGCAGTTAGGCTGGCTAGTGAACGGTCACGGCAAAATATAAGAAATACCGTTGAAAATTTTTTTAAATACCAGACAGTAAATCTTAAACGCAGTCCCGGGGAGGTGACAGCAGAACTCACGCGTGAAGTTGAACGCACGAAAGAGTCTGCAGTCTTATCGTATAATACGAATTTGAAACGTCTATTAGAAATTCTAGATTCTGGGCGTATAAAAAATATGTTTGATTTTTCTGAGGAAGAAAAGAGAGAAAAAATGTCATTCTCATCTGATCCGCTTGGTTATGACTTCAGAAGAAGGGCCACTGAACGTGTGCTGGGATGGGGAGAAAATGAACACCCTCTCTATCTCGCGTTAGATGATGCAGACGATGATGCAAAAAATGGTTCTGCTAATCATTACGGGGACATAAGAATCCAGTTTGATTTGGATACAGTGACAGACAACACCTATTTTGTGGAAGGTGACTCAATGAGCGAATTGAGCATTCCCTACGCACTTCTTCAACACAAAGAAAATAAATATAAACAAAAAACCCCAGAGGGCGCAGTTAATCCAGAACTTCGTCAGCTATCGGCGGAACATGCCTTTATAAGTAAAGCCATGTTAAGGATAATAATGCATCAGGAGGATAGTGGCATCACGGATTATAATTTTGATAAATTCGGACGATGTCTTACGTATATTGAAGCGCATGTAGGAACCAGCCTCTCCCTGCAAGAAGCCAAACAGATACAGGTGCCAATGGATAAATTCAGGGAGCAGGTAGCCGCTCTCTATAAAAACGAAATGTATGAAAAGTTTTACTCCATTGCCGGACCGGTAAAAGAACCACCGGATGATTATTACTGGAGTCTTACTGAGCCAGAAAATCCGGATTACACATGGCGAGTCGAGGGAGAAGCCGCAGAAAATCTTAAAAAGCAAATTACCAAAGAAAAGACCGAACAAGTGTTGGATTATCTTAAAAAGAAGTGTTCTGAATATAGTGTTCATCTCAAAGTAACGGAGAGGATATGGTGAAACACATAATACTGATAGGCTTAATCTGTATCTCTGGACCGCAATCGCCGAAGTTGAAGCTGAACGCACGGTAGATGAAGCGATGAAGGAAGAGTAAATAATCATTTTACATTTCTTCATGTTAAAATACTCACATGAGGATGGGTATTGATGCGCGCATGTTTGGGTCACGCGTTGGCGGTGGCGGTATTGGCCGCTACATCGCTGAGTTGGTCATGCATCTGCAAGAAATTGATAAAGAAACCCAATACGTGGTGTTTTTGAAAAAAGAAAACTTCCACGATTTTGTAATTAAGCGCAAAAATTTTTCAAAACGCTTGGTAGACATTCCTGCGTATTCGATAAAAGAGCAGTTCGCGTTTCCTCGAGAAATTTTGCTATCAAAAGTGCAAGCAATGCACTACCCGGATTGGAATGTACCTCTTTGGTCAAAGATTCCTTTCGTAGTAACGATTCATGACCTTGCGTTGCTCGAAGATCAAGAGTTT
>JBBTSN010000116.1:0-2325 GCA_038078775.1 Patescibacteria group bacterium
TGCTCTACCGACTGAGCTACCGATCCATGCTTAGCGTTGCACAGTATGCCAAAATGATTGACCAGCGTCAATGTGAAGAGTAACATAAGAAAAGTTTGAAGTTGAGAGTTAAGAGTTGGAAGTGAAAGGTGTTTTTAATAAAGCGGTGTTAGCTCAGCTGGATAGAGCGTCTGGCTTCGAACCAGAAGGTCGGGGGTTCGAACCCCTCACATCGCACCAAAAACCCCCAACGTAGTACCAACGAAGCCGAAGGCGGAGTGGTACGAAGTGGGGTTTTTTATTTACCAACTCTTCGCCTTCAAGCCCGCTTCAGCTGCAGAAATCTGCGCTTCCTGCTTGCTCGTTCCCGTACCCTCAGCAACAAGTTCCTTCCCAAGATACACACCCATACGAAAATGCTTATCATGGTCAGGACCGGTTTCCTCAAGAACTTTATACGTTGGCGTAAGTGCAAGCTTTGATTGCGCCGATTCTTGAAAACGACTTTTCGGATCAATATACAAACGCTTCTCAAGAATTTCTGGAAGCTTTACAAGAACCTGCTTCGTAATAAATTCCTTTGCAGCATCCCAACCCAAATCCAAATAAATTGCACCAATAATCGCTTCAGTTGCGTTGGCTAAAATATACCGGCGTGCTTTTGAATTCACATCACGCTCTTCGCCCTTTGAAAGGTACATGAAATTCTCAACACCTAAATCCTGAGAAACCTCGGCCAAACTATCTCCATTCACCAAAGCAGAACGCCACGTGGTAAGTTCTCCTTCAGGATTTCCGTAGTTATTGTACAAATGCTCGGTAACCACAAGCTCAAGCACTGCATCACCCAAAAATTCCAAACGCTCGTTATGACCAAGCGCAAAACTCGGGTGCTCATTCAAATACGAACGATGAACAACCGCCTGTTCCAAATGCCCCTCGGGCATGTACGGAATCCCTAAAATACTTGCGAGTGCTGCGATATCTCTTTCCATAGTAATAACTATATTTTTATATAATATTTTCTTGTCATCCCGGGCTCGACCCGGGATCCATCGTTTCAATGATGCGCTGGATGCCGGATCGGGGTCCGGCATGACAATCTAAAAACTAGACACTCTTTTCTTCCTTTTGAATCTGCACATCAATATCCTTTGCAACGCCCTTTGCCAAACGATCTTTATAGAGCGCTCCAAGAACACCATTCACAAATTTTCCCGAAGCCTCGCCGCCAAATACCTTTCCAAGTTCAATAGATTCATTAAGCGCAACACGCGAAGGAATAGTCTCATCAAACACGAGTTCATAAGCGCCCAAACGCAACACATTCCGATCAATAGCGGTCATAGCATCAATCGACCAATTGGGAGAAAAAGCATTCAAGCGCTCATCAATGTCCGCGATTCGCTCCACAACACCGTGCACCTGTTTTTCAACATAGCCGTCGTCGTCGAGCGATTTGCCGAACTCACCTTGTACGAATGTAAGAACTTCAGGTAAACGAGCAGGGTCCTGGCCACGAAAATCCCATTCGTAGAGCACCTGCATTGCCATGGTACGCGCTAAATGTCTATTCGACATAGAGAAAAAATAAGGAACAACGGATTCAGAATACTCGATGCAGATAAAAAACAAAAGCCGCCTTTGGGAAAAGCGACTTTTATTTTGCTACTCAGCAGCTTCTACCTTTTTAGCAACCTTTTTTCCGCCTTTGACGGACGCTACAGGCTTTTTCACTTCTGCCGTTTCAGCAGAACGAGGAGCTGCAGACTTTGGAGCGGACTTTTTGGTTGCTTTTGCAACAACCTTTTCAGCCTTTACTATCGAAGCGCCACGAACATTGCGACCCTTGTAAAATCCACAAGCTTTACATGCGCGGTGAGCAAGAACAGGAGCTCCACAATTTGCACAACCTACATGAGGAGTGAGTTTGAGGGCGTGATGTGAGCGGCGACGACGAACTTTGGAGCGAGAGCTACGAAATGATGGCAATGGCATAAGAAGATAAAAGAATGCGCGAATGGTAGCGAAATTGAGAAGAGACGTCAAGCAAGCAAATGAGGCCCATCCGCTTACTTCTTTCCCTTCACTTTCTGTTTCGGCTCTTCAACAGCCTCTTCAACCTCTGCAAGAACTTCAGCAAGTACATCTCCCCCACCAACAAGCGTGGCAGTAATAACACGGTCATCAACGGTTTTAAAGCGCATCACCTTTACTCCTTGCGTTGCGCGTCCAAGTTCAGAAACCGATGTAGCAGATGTACGAATAACCTGACCTTCTACGGATACCGCGAGCAAATCACGTGCATCATTCTTTGCCATAAGCGCACCCATAACAAGTTTACCG
>JBBTSN010000117.1:0-20683 GCA_038078775.1 Patescibacteria group bacterium
CATTTCCCATGATGTCTTTTGCCTTTTTTACCTGCTTTTCATCACCCTGTGCGGTCATCCAAAGGAAGCCTGCGTACACAAATAATATGAAGAGAATTGCTCCAAGTATATTGAGTATTATATTAACCATACTCCCCACCAAACTTCCAAGACTTGCTTGAACTCCCTGGTTAACACCCGCATTCGTTCCTGCAGTTCCCAGATCTGTTGCCCCCAAGTTAATTGCAAGCGCGCTTATGGGGAAAAAGAGTGTCATTCCTACAATCGCCATCCATTGAAAAATACGCATACGATATTACGCGGCGAGCTGCGTGATAATAAAGTTTGAAAGCGCGTATGCTCCTACGAGAATAACGGTTCCGACCACACATTCCGAAAGAATATCTTTTGCTTTTTGTACTTTTTTTGGCTCACCCTGCGCGGTAATCCACAAAAAGCCTGCGTAGGTCATGAGCACAAAAAGAATGGTGCCGGTTAGCCCCAGAATTGGCTTGATGACGTAGGTTCCCACGAACATGGGGAGCGTCATACTAATGACGTTGCTCGAAAGTCCGTAACCTGTTTGAGCGGTATCACCCAGACCCGTATCACTCGAGGTGAGCTGCGCAAAAGCACTTGCGGGAAGAAGCAAAAAGCATCCAGTGATGAGGAGTTTTTGAAAGAATTTCATCATACGTGGAGGCGCGAAAACCATTACGTATTACGACGTAGCGCTAATCACTGAACCAATGACGAAACTTGCAATTGCGTATGCAGACATGATGATGGCAAGACCAATAAGACCGGAGATCATGAGACGCTTTGCCTCACTCACTTTTTCGTCGTTTCCTCCTGCGGTCATCCACTTAAATCCACCGTACAGCACAATACACACCGCAATAACACCCAAGAAACTGAGTGCAACGCGAATAAGGTTTCCAATGGTTGCTTGCAAATTTGATGTTCCTAGACCGGTTGACTTTGAAAATTGGTCACTCAAGAGGTCATCTGAATCGAGTGGCTGGGCGTATGCCGTTGATACAACGTTTACAAAAGGAAGTGCAATAACCACACCAAGTGCCGCACTCATGAGGAAACGCAATGTTTTTTTCAACATAGGAAGATAAAAGAGTATGAGAAAAGTATAACACTATACAACGGAACCCCTGCTAAATGCATTCACAAGGGCTTGAACCCCCACGTATGCCCCTGCAATAACCCCCAAACCAAGCGTTGCCCACACCATAATATCTTTTCCACGCTGTACCTTTTTTGCATCACCTTGAGCGGTGATCCACAATACGCCCGCATAAACGAACATGAGGAGTGTGAGGGATCCGATGATCGAAAGGACACCCGAGATAATACGCCCGGTAAGCACGCGAGGGTCTGTTACTCCGAGTGGGTTGATGAGATACACGGTATCTGCGTGAACAAAAAGCGGAAGGCTTCCCAGGAATAACACCGTGAGTGTGGCAAAGTATTTTTTCATACGCTTAGTTAGTATCAATTACGCCCGTTGGATCAATCGGTGTTGAGCTTCCATCTGTTGTTGTAGGAAGTGCTTCGATCGTATCTTCAAGAGTGGCCCCCGGCGCCACGCCCCCGAGACGCGCGATGAGGAAGTTAATAATGGCGTATGCGCCAAAGATGATTGCAAGGCCAATAATGGCATGCTTCATGGTGTCTTTTCCGGTTTGAATGTACTCCGATCTTCCTTGCGCAAACACCCAGTTAAATCCACCGTATACGAACATCACGAGCGCAACCGATCCTGACATTCCCAAAATGAGAATAATGAAGTTCACGGCAAGCTGCGTGACCTGTGAAAGTGAACAAATTCCCTGTGCGCGACACTGACACGTATCCCCTTCTCCACTGTCTGGTGCGGGAGTTTCGCAAATGTTTGCGAAAATGATTCCTTGCTCCATGATGTTTCGGTAGCCCTCTGCAACTGTTACCTGTTCTTGAGCAAAGGAAGTACTTGGGAATGCGAAGAGAAGTGCTAGGAAGCTGAAAGAGAGTAATGTGCGTGCAAAAAAGCGCATAGAGACGTGTTTATTTTACCACGCGCGCTAATATGTTTGTGCGACAACTTCTGCTGCATCATCAATTGCATCCTCGGCCTCTCTATTTCCTGATAATACTTCGGTTGCTAAATCTTCAAATGCGGCATCCATCGCTTGTGCGTCGGTTCCGTGGTACCAGCTTTGTGCCGTAAGAATTTGCTCAACAAATGGATTGAGCGTTTCGTTTTCAATTTGTTCATCTATAAGTTCTCGAAGTGCGGTTGGCTTTTGTGTTTCGTTGAGATATGCGAGCACGTGTTCTGCGCTTGTTGCAAAGACCACAAAGTCCCATGCCTCGTCTGGGTGCTCGGTATCTTTTGAGACTGATTCAATCCAGTAATTGGCAAAGTTTGCCTTTTTCGCACCTCCTCCGATTTGCGGGAGTGGCGCGACGCCAATGTCAGCCGTAGGAGATGTTGCTTGAATAATGGGAAGGTGGTAGCTGTAGCCGAGCATCATGGCCGTTTGCCCCGAGGCAAATGCATCTACGTTTGCGGAGAAATCTGCATTCCATGTGTAGGTTTCTTTTACAGGATTTGCGAAGTCGGTAAAAAAACGAACGGCATCAAGACCCGGAAAAACACCACTTGCAACATCGTCCGGAATGGAGTTGAACATGATGTTCTTGGTGTCATCAATCATTTCGGTTCCGTTTTGGAGCATGAGCACTTGAATGATGTCGGATGCCCGGTCTACGTTTTCTGTGGTACCGAGTGATGCACCGGACTGAAGCACTGAGCCATCATCGGCATACTGCGTGAGTGCAATGACGTTGGCTTGGAATTCTTCCCACGTTGTAGGAGCCTGTGCAATTCCAGCGGCATCAAACAAATCCTTATTGTAATAAAGCGCAAGCGTGTCTACTGAGAGCGGCAGGCCAAATACCCGATCTTCCTCTGGGGTATCCTCATCGGGCTGGTACGGCAAAATGACGTCGGTTGCGACCACATCAACGAAATCTTCTTTGAGAGAACGCTGCGAAGGAAGCGCGTATTCTTTTGTGGTGAGTACGGTCTCTTTGCGAACGCTGCCTACCGTTTCAAGATACTTCGTGGTAACCGACGTTGGCATGGGGAGCAATAAATCCTTGTACTCGTTCATTTGCGTGTTATGGATGGTGAAGATATCTGGCCCTTCTCCTTCTGCGAGAGCTCGAATAAGCTCTTCTTCGTATTCATCAAAACGAAGAACTTTGTAGTCAATACTCACATAGGGATGTTGTGCATTGTACTCGTCAATAATCTCATCAAATGCATCATCTCCATCAAAAACTCGCCAATAGGTGAGCTGTACTTCTTCCTCATTGTTTGGATTTTCTGATCCATCGCCACAACCCACACCCAGCGTGAACAACAGCGAACATGCGAGCACTCCTCTGAAAAGTTTACGAGGCTGAGGGAATTTCATAAATAGAGAGCATGCGTCCACGCGTGTGGGCGGAAAGCTTGTTTTGTTCAATAACTTCTTTGGGTTTCCAAAGTGTACTAGGAAAATCTGCAGTAACAATGCGTGTTCCGGGCTTGCACTCTTTTGCAAGCTTTTCTGCGACTTTGTCGACAAAGCCTGGAAGGAGATACAGCACTACACGATCTGCATCTGCATAGTTTTGTGCAAACGCATCACCGCGAATGTAGCGAATGTTTTTGGTTGCTCCACACATTCTTGCAAGAATGTACGGGTACCACGCGCGCTCAACGCCCTTGTACCAAGCATTTGGCTCACGCGCTGCACATGCACGCAAAATACGCCCGTCGCCACATCCAATATCATACACCACCACACCAGGCACCAATTGCAGTGCATCCACGATTCCCGGAAGCGATTCGTGCGGAAGAGGAACATACGGCGCACGCCACGAACCAAGAATGCTCATTGCCCAAAGAATTACTCCGCCGTTGATGACGACGAAAAGAAGAAGGGCGAGGATGAGGAATATGGTGGACATGAGTGTATGGGTAGCGGACAACGGACAGCAGATAAAAGACGGCAGACAACAGATATCTGCCGCCTGTAGTCTGTTGTCTTTTATCTTAAACTCTCTAAGTACCCCTTCAGGCCTTCTTTTACTTCTGGATGCTTAAGACCCATTTTTATTTGCGCGATAACGAACTGTAATTTATTTCCGCAGTCGTACCGATCTCCTACAAACTCATTTCCATATAAAGCACCCCCTTGTGCAAGATGGGTCGCAAACGCGTCGGCAAGACGAATTTCACCGTCTTTTCCGGGCTCTTGCGTTTCGAGCAGGCGAAGAATTTCTGGGGTAATGATTGCGCGGCCGACGAAGGCAAGATTTGTTGGAGCGTCTTCTGGTTTAGGTTTTTCTATAAAGCGAGAGAGCTTCCATTCACGATCACCCAGTTGGGCGCCGTCAATAACTCCGTAATTTGCTACGGACGCCTGAGGAACTTGCTGAAGCGCTATGACCGAACCCCCTCGTCTCTCTGCGGTTTCCATGAGTTGCTTGATTGCGGGAGTTTCGCCATCAATAATGTCGTCTCCAAAGAAGATTGCTACAGATTCGTCTTCTTTCACAAAAGGAAGTGCGGAAAGAATTGCATGACCATCACCAAGCGGCTTTTGCTGGCGTACAAAGGCAAATTTTGCGAGCTTCCCTACTTCCTGAATTTCTGCGAGCTCTTTTAATTTCTTTTTTTGCTCCAATCGGTATTCAAGTTCAAAATTTCTATCAAAATGATCCTCAAGCGCGCGCTTGCCAATTGCGGTTACAAAAATAATCTCTTCAATGCCTGCGGCAACAGCTTCTTCTACAATATATTGAATAACCGGCTTATCAACGACGGGAAGCATTTCTTTTGGCTGTGCTTTGGTTGCAGGGAGAAAACGAGTTCCCATGCCAGCGACGGGAATAATAGCTTTGCGAATCTTCATAACCTTGCCATTTTTATGCTCTATGCAGCTTTTTTCTTCTCGTCTTTGAGCTGATCGAGTCCTAATGCCCTACGTGCGGCGCCTTTTGCACCTGACAACTGCTCTTGTGCCGCGTTTTTACGAGCGGCGAGGTCTATTCCGCCTGCCCGCACTGCATTTTCCTGCATTTCCCTCATGTTTTTCATTCGCCTTTCGTCTAATGCTGTTATTGGCGCAATGTTTTCATTCGGTAATGTTGGGATTCTTTCCTCATCGTCTTGCTTTGGACTCTCTGGTATGCGCCCCATTCGTTCATTCATATTTTTTATAAAATATTTTATACCTAAATTATACCATTTTTTTCTTTCTCCTTCTCTTCGAACTGCTGAATGCTCTCAGTAAACCACTTTGTTACCGCATCGACGTGCGACATTCCCTCGGCTTGCCATGTGCGTAGTTTTTGAAACTTTTCCTCAAAAAATGCGTGATGCTTTGCGAGGTTTTCTTCGCTCTCCAACGCCCAACGCGCATGCTCTCGCTCGGCATGTTCTTTTTTCTCAACAATATCATTAGGCAGGTACCGATTCTTTGAAATATCGAAATCTATGCCTTCTGCACGAACTTTTCCTTTTCCAAAGAGATGATCGATGGTTTCTTGATTGCGACTCACTCGCGTTGCCTCACAAAAAGCAGTTACTCGATCTCCCTTGTTTTCTTCGATAATGCGTTTTGCGAAAAGAAAGTTTTCGAGCGAAGAAAGCGATGTGTCTTCGAGAATAATGCGCCATATTTTTGTTGCCCCATTAAGGACGTCACGGCCCATGAGCTCTTGCAGGTATTCGCCAATCTTCTCTGCCTCTGTTCCGATATATGGCGGCGTGCAGGATGTGGGTCCGCCACAGGGGATGATGAGTGCGGGCTCATTTTTTGCCTCGGCGTAGATGCGATTGAAAACAACGTGAAGATAGGTCAGATAGTTCTGATCTTTGTGAATGTCTTCTGGGATTCCGTAACCGCAAACTATAAAGGCCTTCATAAAAAATGAAATTTTATTTGTCTACGATATTCGGGACAATTTTTTTCGTTATTTTTGGATGAACTTGAGTGAAACTGAGTTTACACAGTGACGCGTGTCTTTTTTGGTAAAACCTTCGCCGGTGAAGACATGGCCGAGGTGGGCTTTGCAATTTGCGCAGGTGATTTCTGTCCGTATACCGTCTGCGTCAACCGTTTTCTCTACTGCGCCTGAAATTTCGTCATCAAAACTTGGCCAGCCGCATCCGGAGGAAAATTTATCTTTGGATTCGTAGAGCTTTACTCCACATCGACGACAAACGTAGGTTCCTTCCGTTTTAACATCGTTGTACTCGCCGGTAAATGGCGCCTCTGTTCCTTTGTGGACAATGACGCGCTCCTCTTCTTTAGTGAGCGGTGGCATGGGAAACGTATTTTGCATAGACTCATCTGCTAAAAAGTGAGCGAAAGTTTTGATGTAGTTCGTCGAGACGTATTATATCTTGCGCTTCTAGCGCGAAATCGAACATGTCTGCATTTTCTTTAATACGTGTTGGTGAACTTGACTTTGGAATGACCACGTTTCCGTGCTGAAGTGACCAGCGAATCATGATTTGCGCTGGAGTTTTTCCGTATTTCTTCGCAATCTCTTCGATTGTGATGTCATCGAGTTTCTTTCCGCGTGTGAGCGGACTGTATGCCTCAAGCTGAATATTATTCTCTTTGCAGTATGCCAGGAGCTCAGATCGATACATGAACGGGCTGAACTCGACTTGGTTTACGGCGGGAACGATTCGCGCCTGTTTGCGAAGTGCTTCGAGCTGTTTTATTGAGTAATTGCTCACGCCGATGGCTTTGCACAGACCCTGGTCGTACAACTTCTCAAGGCTCTTCCATGCGTACCCTTTTCCGAGCGTTGGCCAGTGAAGAAGATAAAGGTCAACGTATTCCAGTCCGAGATGCTTGAGACTTTTTGCGAGTGCTTTTTCTGCCCAAAAATAATCTGTAGGCCAAAGTTTTGTGGTGATGAACATTTCTTCGCGTGAAATTCCGCTTTCTCGTACCGCCTTCCCCACCGCTTCTTCATTTTTGTAGAAAGATGCCGTATCGAAGTGCCGATATCCGATTTCAAGAGCTGCCTTCATGGCGATTGCAACTTGTTCATCCGTCATTTGGTATACGCCAAGGCCGAGCGCGGGCATTTTTACGCCGTTGTTGAGAGTGTGGGTAGTGGTGAGGGAAAGGGTTTGCATACGGTAAAATCCTAGCACAAGCCCTTTGATCGTGATACGCTTTCCCCTTATGAACTCAGAATTCGTTTCAAGCACTGTTGATCTCGATCGACTCCCCCAAAACGATAAGCCCCATATTGCTATGGTGGGTCGTTCGAATGTTGGGAAATCATCACTTATTAATGCGTTAACGCAACGAACGAATTTAGCGCGCGTGAGTGGCTCGCCTGGAAGAACGCAGACGATGAACTTGTACGCAATCGATAATCGTTTCTACCTCATGGATTTGCCAGGCTACGGTTATGCAAAAACTTCGCAAGAGCAGCGCGTAGTGTTTGCCGACATGCTCGACCGATATCTTGCCGAAACCAAACAGCTCAAACTCGTCTTGCTCATTATCGATGCTCGTCTTGGACCGACGGCGTACGACCAAGAGATGATTGAAAAGCTTTTTTCGTACGAGCTTCCGTTTGCTATCATCGTGAACAAAATTGATAAGCTGAAAAAAGCTGAAGAAGCGAGTCTTCTTAAAAGTCTTGGGGAATATTATCCGGACGTTCAGATCATTCCGCATTCAAATGTTGAAAAGGGGAAACGGGATGTTATTTTGCGGGCGATTGAGGAAGGGGTTTCCCGTATACCTTTTCTAACATAGCAAGTGTAGCTTTTACCGAAGCATTGTTAGATGCTTTGAGAAATACTCGACCGGCGAACTGCTCGAAGAGTGGACGAAAAAATTCATCCCCCCAAGAAGGAGAAAAGGTGACGACGCCATCAAAATCTATCTCAATTCTTTCGTGAGCTTCTGCTGTTTTTATAACCGGAAGTATTGCCGCAAAAGCTTCTTTACCAATTTGGCGAGAAGTAAGCGTTGTACCAAATTTTTTTAGATAGATAATCATAATTTACTTGTATTCTAGCACTACGTGCGTTCCCCGAATGTCTTTTTCTGCAGGGATGATGAGTAGATCTTTTTTCTCGGGCGAAATCTCCACCTGGACATCTCCCGACTGAAAAAAGAGACACAGCGGATTGTGCGTAACGACGTCGCGGACAAATTTTAATCCATTTCCTCGAGGTTCTGGAGCTCTTCCTGTGACAATTTCCGTAAATGCGGTACGAAGGGCTTGTTCATTTGTTTGCAATTGTGGACGTACTCTTTTAAGCGTCGTAAGAATTCCCTGTCCCCGTTCCGCAATGATCACTTGGCATTTCTTTAGATCATACGCAAAAAAGACACCGGAAACGTCAGGCCAATTTCCGAAATTATGATCAAATGCATTATTTCCAATTTCACCTGCTACTGCAACGATAAGTGCTGCTTTATTTTCATCTTTGAGTTCCTCAACTAATTCCTGTTCAAATCGATGCAAACACACTTGAAACACTCCGCTATTTTCACAATGATACTTCGCCTCAAGAGGCATAGGCTCCCGTGAAGAAACCCACTGATCCGCAATTCCTCGTGCATTCGCAGAAAATGTTTCGAGCATATGCTGACGATATTTCCGGTGTCCACCGGGTGATAAAAAATCAGGCTTGAGTACTCCGGACTTATCCCATCGCCGAAGCGTCTGTGTTGATACGCCAACAAACGCAGCCGCGTCTGCTATGGATAAAAATGATGTATTTTTCACATGTGTATAGTTTTGTATAGTTTTTATATATTAAATCTATACACATGTCAAATTCAGGAAAACGAGATATGATTTTGCGTGCGATTGAGGAGGCAATACACGCACACTAATTTCTATAACAAGTACGTATTATCGACAATATTATATCCATTAAATGTCGTGTCTGCTTCTGACTTGAGCGTTATTTTCTGTAGAGTCTCTTTTTTCTTTTCAAGATACCTGAAGAGTACTGGTCTATTTGTACCCGATCCAGCGGATTGCTCGTCTATAACGATTGCTAATTGTCTCCCAGCTTTCTTTGCAATTTCTCTTGCATATATCGTAAATTTTTCAACGAAGTCTTTTACTGAAAGCGAGTTGATAACATTTTCAATAGGATTGAGGCCTCGAATCACTAAAAGTGCGGTTCTATCTTTTGCTTCAGTTTCTATCATCATAGCGGCTCCCGCAAGGCGTTCATGTTTTTGACCTTTATTTTGAACCATGATTATAGCCGAAAAATTCGGAAATTCTTGCGCAATGCTTTCGTATTGCGATGCCCAGCACACGTCGGCAATATGTCCAGAAAATTCCATAAGGAGGCCGCGGGTTGGCAGAAATTCAAGAGTTGTTGTTCCTTGAGATGCTTGATTTTGTGCTCGTGCAAACTCCTCTTCGAGAGCCCGGGTGCTTATGAGTCTCTCGAAAATCTTTTGTGCTTGCTTATTTGAAAAATACTGATTCCATGTCTCTTCGTTCACAATATGACCCACAAAATTCATCATTGAACTTACATCGTCAAATGAAAGAGCGCTTGGTTTCATGAGATGACGAGCGGTCTCCTGATAATTTTCGTTCTTATGAAGAGCGTAATAGAATGTGAGTTGTCTTAATTCGTCGTCAAACTCTCCAAATTGTGCAAGAGTTGAAAAATTATCCTGAAAATCTTTCACACTTCGCACGTTGAGAGTTTGTAGCTTCGCAATATCTTGATTGAGATTCTCTCGAGCTTTTGGATGAGTGAGCTGTTGCAGTTTTTCTTGTAGAGCCATTAGCACTTTCTTGCGTTTAGCCTCAACTTTTCTTACAATATGTAACAGCGGTTTCTTTTCTTGGAGAAGCTCCACGGCACCTTCAACTGACCGTTGTAACGTTTCATACCGACTCAAAAACTGCTCAGAATACCGAAAAGACTTTTGTAATTCTTTGTCAACCTTCTTCACGCGAATCTCTCCGCTCGGTTTATATTCATCTGGTAATGGGCGTAGTTCTCCATCGCTCTGCAATTCGATGAACGTACTTACCATCTCATCAAAAGATTGTTCGCTATGTTTTCCGTACTCGCTCTCTGTAAACCGTACATATGCTTTATAGTATTGAGCGTAAAAGTCTCGATCTCGCAACGTTTTTGCATCAAACGATGGCTCAAGAATTTCGGATTTAAAGCGTCGTATGCATTCGCGCAACTGCCGTACACCAGCCTCCCTAGACCCGGTGATGCCTAAAACACTCAAACTTTCCGAACTTATCGTGCCATCTTTTAGTTTTTGAATTGTTGTATATGCTTCCTTAGTGAAATCTTCGCCCAAAATATCACACGTAAGAGCAAATATTTTATCGAGGGGGGGTTTGTATGTTTCAAAAATATGTATCAATACAGGGACATTCCAGGTGTCCATAGCAAAACAGTCTTTAAAAAGACGTTCACCGAATGCACGATCGTCTGCAATACCTTCAAATAGCGTGAGGTTCTTTGCAACTGTATAACTTTCCCCTCTTTCTATTAACAAATGGGCGAATTCTTTATTGAGGAGTAATCCGTCAAAAGAGCTCCTTTGATTGATAATTTGTCTGATTACGTCACTCTTTTGTGGCAAATACCAAATTGCCCAATACACGTCATCCCTGGTAAGGCCTTCAAACTTAGTTATGAGTAGAGATGTTTTATTTGGACTTATTTCCCATAGGCGAATATATGTTTCTCGAGGTAATGTTGAAAATTCGTCTATCCCGGTAAATATCGTTTCAGCACCACCCTCTTCAATGATTCTGTTTGCAAAAGTGGCATTTCTTTCGATGCCAAGTTGCTCACTGGCGGCAACGAGATTATTAAATTCTTTTTTACCAAAGAGTATTTCAGCGAGTTTATCTTTGTTTATTTTTTCACCAAACCTATCCGCTTGATGTGCCACGCTCACGGGATTTCTCTCAATTAATTGATTTACAATATCTTGTGGCATGTGTTTACCCCAAGCTCTCGCAACATCCTTCAGCTCTCGTTCAATCATGGTTATTCCAATAACTTTCTGTCCGTCCGAGCTTGGAATATCAGCAATTTTACGCAGGAGTACAGGAACATCCACATGTTGAAATTTACCGGCATTCCGCAATATTGCCGAGATATTCTCCTTCTTGATACATCTCTCGGCAATTTCTTGATGATAATCAGCTCCAATATATTCCAAATTATCAACAAGATCATACTCTTTATTGTGTTGATAGAATGCATCAATGAGTTGCCTTTCTGATACACCAAGCTTGTCTCGATTTTTAAGAAGAACGCCTGATCTTTGATTTATTTTTTGTGTTAAGACTTCTTCAATAACTTTATCCTTGTCTAATCTTGTGAATGTATCTACATACGGGACTACAGCCGCCCAATCAAACCACTCGCTATATTTGCCGACATTGTGGTGCGCTCTTTTAAGAATTTCTTCGTCGGTACTATACGGCAATTTTGATCTATATTCCGCAAGAATAGAAAATTCTTTGGGTCCATAATTGATAATCCAAGCATGTAAATTTCGATCCGTAATCTTATCGAAGACCTTTAAAATATTCTCGGCTACCCAATCACCTGGCGATTCATTTCTAGAAAGGTACCTGATGATATCTTTTTGACATTTGCTTGGTAGTTGTTCAAATTCATCCATTTGCCAAAGACATTCTACAGGATCCCTCAGAAGCCACTCTTTGAAAACTGTTAACCGTACATCGCTCGGCAGACTTGCTAATTTTTCTTTCAGAGGAAAAACTGAACTCTTTTTTCCTCGTTCTAGTCCTTCAGTATAAAATAGGTCAATTATTTCATTTATTTTCTTTTTCTTTTCCAAGGTCGCATCTTCTTTTTCTTCAATGTAGTCAGAAATGCCTTCTTCTAATGTATGCCGTTTCATTGATTTCGGTGTTGAGAATTTTTCCCTGTTGCTCGGCATACTCTTTCACGATAAGAAATTGTTATGGAGGAGAGGGGGGGATTCGAACCCCCGATACCCTTTCGGGTATGCAGCTTTTCGAGAGCTGTACCTTCAACCACTCGGTCACCTCTCCGTAGGTATTGAGCGCAGGAATAGTACGAGATTTTGAGAGATTCTACAAGTTTGTTATCGCACCCGTACCACACCGCTTCCGTTTACGTTTTTCCCATGAGTGCCTTTAACTTATCGACGTAGGGGATTGAAGTTGTTTCTTCTTTGTTCATCATGGCGAGATACCAAGAAACGTAGCTTGAGAATTGTAGTACTTCGCACGATTCTTCAAGCAGATCTTTTCCACGCGCAACATAATCTACAACGTCCATTTCCCGCTCTTCTGCCATGTCTGCGGTTACGGTGAAACGCTTTCGGGTGCGTGGATGGTAGAGGGATGAATGCAAGAAAAGCATTGCGGTGTTTTTTGCGAAGGTTTTTGGGTGAGAAAAGCTTTCGAGCAGGTGGTGGTTGAGCTCTGGGAGAACAAAGTATGTTGAGAATTGCTTTCCTGTTTCGTTGATTTGATTTGCAAGCACGTGCGCGTTGCCCACGAGGTGTTCCGCGCCAATAACAAGAACGTGTTTATCTGCTATTGCTGCAGCAACTTGTTTTGCGGGATTTTCGTCAAATGCAACATCGCTTGCACACAAATCGGTTACCTCGCCCATTGCAGAAATTGCACGACGAACGTCTTCTTCTTTAATGACATTAATACCTGCACGTGCCAAAAGGCCCGCAATGCCCGCAAAAGAAAATCCTACGCCCAAGCGCGGCTGTTTTGCCAAATCTCCTGGTGTAAAGATATATGCAGGAACATTATGTTTCTTTGCCCACGCTGCGAGTGGCCCTCCTGCGGCAATCACCAATAGCTTTGCTTTTTTCTTTCTTGCGTCGTCCGCCGCGGAGAGCACTTCTTCTGTTGTTCCTGAGTAGCTTGAAAGAATGACGAGCGTATTTGTATTTACCCACGCAGGAACTACATAATCGTGGACAACCGAGAAAGGAATTTTGCTCTTTTTTTGAAAAATATCCTGCAGGATTTGCGGACCAAGCGCAGAACCGCCCATTCCTACCACAAGAATGTGGTCTGTTTTTCCGTATGCTTTTGGCACCGCCACCTCTTGGGCATCATGCCAGGCCATACGCACCTGTTCGGCAAGGCGATCAATACCAAAACCAATGTCTTCGGGATCAAATTGTGCGTACACGCGAATGTCATCAAGAATGTGCATACTTATTCCCACGTTTTTCCGAGCATGCCCGTAAAACGCATGCGATCGGTCATGTTTCCTAACAGCACCACGCCTACGAGCACATTCTTTCGTAAAAAGATTTGTGTGTACCCCGTTTCTGTGGGAACGATTCGAACTTCTTCTGCGGCCTCTTTTTGCACATCACCAATAAAAGCGATTTTGCATCCGAGAAGATCGGTTGAGTACTGGGACGGAGGCAATACTGCGGAAGACTCCCCCACGCATATTTTTCCCACTTTCCTTCCCTCTTGCTGTGCATGTGCCCAGTTGCCGTGGATACGAGATCTTCCCGTATGAACGTCAAACGTCTGCGCAACATCTCCTGCAGTATACACATGCTCTGCGGAAGTGAGGAGGTTTTCATCGGCGATAATGCCCTCTGCAACTTTCATGTGCACCTCGCGGGCAAGGTGGGTTTCAAGTTCAACACCAATACCAACACCCAAAAAGGTTCCTCTATATCCGTTGCCGTGCTCATCTTTTACTCCGCGCAACGCATCGTTTTCTTTTTGGATTTCAATGTCCCCAATATTTTCGTGTACTTCAATGTTCTGCTCTGCGAGGACGTCTCTGAGTACTTGTTGACCTTCTGGTAAGAGAATCTTTGACCAGAATCCCCTTCCTTTGAGAAGGAGCGTTGGCTTCTTTCCCGCCTTTACGAGCACGTTCATGAACTCACAGGAGATAAATCCGCCACCGTATACGAGCGTTTGTTCTGATGCTGGAGAATGATCGAGATGGGCGCGAACGCCGTCGGCATCTGCAAGGGTATAGAGGTAGTGCACGCCTTTCGCGTCTTCGAGCAAAAGACGTGGATGTGTTCCGGTTGCGATTACCAGTTGGTCGTAGGGGAGTTCTCGACCGTCGGAAATACGTACGAATTGATGCTCGGTGCTGATTTCTTCTGCTTCGGTTCCGGAAAGATAGGTAATGCGCTTTTCCGCGTACCAGGCTTCGGTGCGCAAAAAGACCTTTTCGCGAGGAATGACGCCTTTTACGTAGTGTGGCAAAAGAACACGGGAATAGAGCGGGTTATTTTCTCGTTCAATAATCACAATTCCACACGTCGCATCTTTTGCGCGTATTTCTTCTGCGGCAACCACACCCGCAATGCCTCCCCCAATAATAATTACCGTCTTTTCCATGTTTATGGGTACAGCCTTGTTCCCGCCTCATCAAAAACCTCTATGGCAAGCGTTGGGCATGATTGCGCGCCCATAATCACCGCTTCAAGTTCTTCTGGGGTGAGTTCAACCTCGCGAACGTATGAAGGGCCCTCGGGAGCCGTGCCGTGATCGAGAACTTCTGCTTTGTTTTCGGTATTGAGGGTGAATGCGTCTGGAGCGATGGTGACGCAACTTGCTGCGCCAATGCACAAATCCGGGTCAACCACGATGCGATATTTCATAAAACTTAGGAAAGCATACGTTTCACCACGTCGCCCGTCAACGCCCCGGCCGCAGAAGCGTCTGATAAGCTGAGCGGATTCCCGAATGAAAATCGTACTGTCGTGCGGATTTCTGGCTCCGACATGCCGAGTGCCCGAAGTACATGGCTCCGCTCACCTTCTCGCTTGCAGGCTGACGCTGCCGAGGCAGCAATTCCTCTTGCATCGAGATGAAGCACGAGTTCTTCTGCGTCGACTGAGAAGAAAGTGATACTGACTATGTGCGGAGAGTGGTGAAGTGGTGAAGTGGTGAAGTTATGAAGTTGGGAAGATTGATTGAGGCGCATTTCAATGCCGCTCTTTTTGAGGGCGTGGAGGAAGGCTTCTTTGCAAGCTTGAAGATGCACAACGCGCTGCGCGCGTTCGATGTGAAGTAATGCACATGCCTCGCCAAACCCTACAATGCCCGGCACATTTTCTGTTCCTGGGCGCAAGCGATGCTCTTGCTCTCCCCCGCTCCACAACTTTGCCATAGGCGTTCCTTTGCGGACAAAGAGAGCACCAACTCCCTTTGGACCATACATCTTTGCCGCGCCGAAGCTTAGAAGATCGACCGGAGTGCGCTCACAGGAAATGTCTTCGGAAATGATTGCTTGTGCGATGTCGGAATGAAGAAATGGGCGGCGACCAAATTCACGATCGGCTTTGTGCAGGCGTACAGCAAGGCTATGAATATCTGCAATGTCTCCTGTTTCGTTGTTTGTCCAAAGAGACGAGACTAGTGTTACATCTTCTTTTATGAGTTCTTCGACGGTTTTCTCGGGAGTAAGTACGACGAGTTTTTCGTGGTGTGCCAAGCCTGCGCGGTGTTCGGTTGGGGGAATTGCAATGCTGCCTCCGAGCTTTTTATGTGCACCAAGAAGTGCAAGATTGATTGACTCTGTCGTACCACTCGTGAACACGATTTCTTCAGGCTGTGCGCGAAGTAGTTGAGCGACTTGTTTTCGAGCATGATCAATTGCCGCGCGCGCTTGTTGCCCTTCTTGGTGAACGCTCGAGGGATTTCCAAACACCTCAGAAAAATAAGGTTCCATTTTTTCACGCACGCGAGGATCTAGCGGCGTTGCGGCGGCGTAGTCGAGATAGATGCGCTTCATACGGAATCTTCGCAGCTGCCATAGGTTGCCGCGTAACAACGGATGCCCTCGTGAGAAACGCCAACGCGTAGACTTCCGTGGTGATAGATTTTTGATTTAATAATGCTGTACATCCGGGGTTCTGCAACGGTCACCCATGTTTTTCCTCCTTCTTCGTAGACGTCTTCGCCTCGCATGTCTGCCGAAAGCAAAGTGCTGTTGTGCAGAACCTCGAGGCGAGCACTTTTTCCCGCAGGAGCTTCGAGTACCATGTTTACCGCGTAGGCGCGATACTGCAGACGAATGTATTCATACGTTCCTGAGACGACACGCGCGTGCTCGACGTATTCGCCGTGCACTTTCCAATGTCCGTGAAGAGTAACCGCGCCTTCGCTTTGGATTTTTGCGTCGTCGGTACAAGAGAGTTCTTCACCGGGAAGGGCATCGCACGTATTTTCTATTTTGCCGCGCAAAAAGCCAAAGTACGTCTCCCCTGTTGTGCGATAACACACCTTTCCCCCCATTGAAGCGTCGGGACCGATAGCGGGCAATTCTTTTACACCGATTTTTCGTAGCTCTTCTTGAATGGCGAGCTCGGTTGCTGCGTATGCCCCTTCTCCTGCGTGGTCGTAGACTATCACTCCCTCGGCGTTGATAAGAAACTTTCTTGGCCATGACCTGTTCGCGTAAAGTCGCCAAATTGCGTATTCGTTATCGGCAACAATTGGATACCTGATACCAAAGCGAGCGAGTGCATCTTTAACATGTTCCTGATCTTTTTCAAAAGAAAATTCTGGAGTATGAACGCCGATAATCACTAGGCCGTCTTTTGCGTATGCTTCGTGCCATCTTTGTACGTAGGGCAATGTTCGAATGCAGTTCACACATGAATACGTCCAGAAATCGATGAGCACCACCTTTCCGCGAAGCTCACGCAACGTAAACGGACCTCCTTGAATCCAGGAGGCGTCTGACGGAAATTCGGGGGCGTGTACACGTCCATTCTGATGCACCAACATATCTTTTTACGTAAAATAGGTGTACCCGTATCCGATTGCCATACCGATAAGAGCGGCCCCTAATGAAACCGCAACCATTTCCATACCGCTTTGTACTCTATTTATTCCCGCGAGTGACGCCTTCCAGACACCAAGGAAGAAAAGTAATGTTGCTGTGAGAAGTAATGCCGCAGGAAGTGCGAGCGCAAGTGGAAGTACGAAGTACGGAATGAGTACCAGAATACCGCCTACAAGATAAAACACTCCCATGATGAGCGCGGCAACAAGAGGGGTATCTCCCACTGCGGGTGACATCTTGTACTCACATCGCTGCACTTCTTTCAGCCACATTTTTCGCTCCTTCATGACAACCGTATTTACGAGGGCAACTTCTTTTGCGCTCAAGCCTTTGCGTGCGAAAAATTGCTTGAGCGTTTCTGTATCGGTTAATCGTTCAGCAAGTACGCGTGAAGCGTCTTGACCTGCACGTTCTTGGTAGAGCTCGGTTGCAGCCTTTGAAGAAAGATAGCTCCCCGCCGACATAGAAAGTGCCTCAACCGCAACCAAGACAATTCCCGCCAAAAGAACTGCGTGAATATCCCCACTTCCCACCGCAACGCCCGATACTGCACCCATGGTGGAAACAAAACTATCCTCCAATCCAAAGACTACTTCGCGGATATTTGTGGAAATGCGCTTACGAAACTTCATACACAGTGGGTAGTATACCTGGATATTCAGCTTCACAGCAGGCCCTACATCCGCTATGATGGAAAAAATTGTGTATGCAGATTTCGGGGCACTACGCTGGATTTCCAGAAAAGACCTTGGTGGTCATCATGAATCACGAACGTGCGAGAATTTTTTCCGCACAGGGTCATGATTTTACCGAGCAAGATTTGCTTACCTCTTCTGCGGCTGATGCGCAAGACGAAGAAACTATTAAGCTCTTCTTTTCTCTTGTTCATAAACGCATGGAGAAAGCACTTGAGAAAGAGGGGTTTGCAGAACTTCTTGTGTGCGTTCCTGAAATTCATCGACCGCTTTTCCAACAACATACTCCTGCTGCACTTACCAAACGTATCAAACGTCTTGTTCCCAAAAATCTCTCTGCAATGGAAGAAGGGCCGATTGTGAGAATACTTTTTGAGGGGTAGCTACGTCGTTGTCATCTCGAACGAAGTGAGAGATCTTCGTGCCTATAAACAGCCTATTTCAGACGTCTCGGTCGTCAGTAATACTTCAGGATTCTTGAAGATCTCTCCCCCTCACATATACTCGGGGTCGAGATGACATGAACAACTTCACAACCTTTTCTTTTCCTGGTACTCTCTCTCACGCTTACCATGGCCACGTGGCGAAGTGGTTAACGCGACGGTCTGCAAAACCGTTATTCGTGGGTTCGATCCTCACCGTGGCCTCCATCCCACTTCGTCCCCCTCCGCTCCTGTTGAGCTTCGGTGGGACTACGTTGGGGATTACGTTACAATCAAGAAAAAACATCGGATGAACGCTCTGATGTTTTTTTATTTGTCTTTTGTTGAAAATTCGTGTTTTCTATAGCCATGTCTATCGATTGGGAACAGCTACCGGATGCGCGTGCAAAGAAAAAAGATCGTGCAAACTACAAGAAGTCTTTGCGCGCATCGGCATCAAAAACGAGTCAATCTTCGGTTATTTCTGAGCTTCCCGAAGGCTCTTTACTCGGTATTCTTGTTACTATTCATAAAAATAGAGTCGAAATCGTCATCAATCACGAACGATGTGAGGGAGTATTTTCTCCTGCACTGTTAGCGCAAGGGATTACGGATTTTGCAGTTGGTGATTATGTTGTTTGTACCCCTTCCCCCGACGGCTCGCTTCTTGTTCTTGGAAGGACGGAGCGCACGAGTTTTATTGCACGCGCACGAAGCGACCGGACAAGAAACAAGATTACTCGACATGTTCTTGCTGCAAACGTCGACGTTGGCGTTATTACGGTTGCGGTAAAAGATCCCGCTCTTCATACACAATTTATCGATCGTTATCTTGTTCTTCTTGAAGATGGTGATGTGAAGCCGGTTATTTGTGTTACAAAAACTGATCTTGTTTCTGAAGAACCCGTTTCGCTCGATGTTTATAAAGAGATGGGAATTCCCGTTATTGAAACATCATTTAAAACCCGAGCTGGAATAGAAGAACTTAAAAAAGTACTTTTTGGAAAGACATCGGTTTTTATCGGACAAAGCGGCGTGGGAAAATCTTCGCTCATTGGGCTTCTTGCTCCTCATGAAGACATTGCTACCGGTGAAGTAAATAACCGGACGGGAAAAGGCACACATACCACAACGGGCAGTAATCTCTACGAATGGGCGGAAAACTCTTTTATTATCGATACCCCCGGCGTTCGCTCGCTTGGTATGGAGGTTGTGCGAAAAGAAGAGATTCGACTTTTGTTTCCTGAATTTGCCGAGTTTGCAGCCAAGTGTAAGTATCACGACTGTTTGCATGTTGAAGAGCCGCGATGCGCGGTGCGTGAAGCACTTAAAAAGACCGGGATGCTTGGTGCTCGGCGATATGACAGCTACGTGCGAATGATGCAGGAATAAAAAATCCCACAAAACACAAGAGACGGCCCGGCGGGCCGTCTCTACAGTTTATGGGGATTTTTATTTCTCGTAATAGACCTCGATCGTTACATTGCTCTTTACACCGAACTGAAGCGCATCGGAATAGTGTTCCATCCAGATGTCGACACGATTGGTATACCGTGCGTTCATACGGTCTTCTACAATAAAGATTTCATCGCCGTACAGCTCAGGAATTTTAATGTAGGTACCAAGAGGAACGAAGTTTGTCGCTACCACGCCGTGACGGGTTGTTGAACCCATAGCGGTTTCAAAGGGAGTGCTGTCGGTTTGTTCGGGAAGGGAGTTGTATGCGGTCATAGAAACCTTGACCACAAGGTCTGGGGTTTCTACAAGATCCGCGTGGGTCAACATACCGGTTTCTGTATTTACGTTTTGCATTGCCTCAATCTCGAGCGCAAGAGCACGATCTTGAGCGGAGGTCTGGCCAAGGGTAGCTGATGCATTTGCAGGAAGAACCGTACCAAGAACCGCAAGGGACACTACGGCTATTACCGCGATATCCGCAGGGGACTTCTTGGTGATTGCTACCAAACGCGTCACAGAAGCACGAAGGGTATTCATCATAGGACGTCCCATCATACCACGCTTGAGGCGTTTTGTCAATGAAAAAGTACATTTATTCGGCTAATGTTCGCTGAATATTACTTAATCTTTTTCTGTAATTTATAGCTGTTTCCGTAACTCAGCATTCGGGGTACGAGGAAACCGTAGCCGCCCGGCGGAAAGTATCAAAAGGTCTCCGCCAAAGGCGGATCCGGCTTTGCCGGACGAAGACGGAACAAGAACTGATCGCCCGCATCCCACCAGCTGTCCAGCTCCGCCCAACGCCTATCCAACCACGCACCAACGTGACCACGATACACGCGGAACACGTGCGGGTAGCCATCACGCCCAGCAATCAATTCCATGCTGATATAAACATATTCATTCATTGGTTGGTTCGTATAGTGCAGCCGATAGTATGGTCCCACTTCTGGGGGACAGTATTCGAGCCCAAGCGTAATAGCTCTATCAAAAATCTCTTTTGTGGTTGCGCCGCTTGGAAACCCAAGGTCACCCACGGATAAGCGAACAAAATTCATCTGCTCAAGAGATTTGAGCTTTGTGTATTCTGGCGGTTCGTGGATACTCTCCTTAAACTCTTGGCTCTCCATAAGTCCACCATCATCTACTTGAAACTTAGCCTGTTTCATTGCGGCCTTAAGTTGTGCAACGGCCATTCCTCCAACACCGAAATGCTCACGACG
>JBBTSN010000118.1:0-4935 GCA_038078775.1 Patescibacteria group bacterium
AAACTTCTGTGCATCGTCCACTATGTACCGAATAGGCTTTTGCGCAAAACCCGAAAGCTCCGCATTTTCACGCGTCCAGGTAACCACAGGTTTACTCGCATCAACATGGGTTACGTCAGCATCTGCCGAAGCTGCAGCAACACTCGCGCCGCCCGTATATCCAAACAAGTTAAGCACACGCATACCTGGCTTAATATGCGAACGAATATACTGCCAATTGCTCGACTGTTCAGGAAAAAGCCCCGTATGTTTAAACGAAGTAGGACGAATACGAAATACCAAATCTTCCCAAAGCACGGTCCAAGAATCAGGAACCGGCTTTCGGTATGTCCACTCGCCCTCTCTTCCTTGACGAGCATAGGAAAGGTGCGCGTCGGTCCAACAGGCAGCCTGCGCGTTCTCCTTCTTCCAAATAGCCTGCGGATCAGGACGAACCATGACCACATCACCAAAACGCTCGCTCTTCTCCCCATCACCCGAATCAAGCAAAGCGTAATGTTTCCAAGGAGCTATTTCGCGTAAAAGCATACATGTCATTCCGACGATAGGAGGAATCTCCCCCCTTTTATAAAAAGTGAATCCCTGAATGTATCTACAGGTGGGAGATCCCTCACATACGTTCGGGATGACAGAGAAACTCTATCCCAAGCCCCAAGACAACAAAACAACCAAACCCAATACTACCCTATACAATGCAAACCAGCGAAGTCCACCCTTTTCAATCACGGCAAACAAAAAACGAATAGCAAAAATACCCGTAAAAAATGCAACAACACATCCGACGAACAAAGGAACTATCTCAACGTCTAATCCTGTCTTTTGAACATCAAGCGCAGTAACAAGCCCTGCGCCTAAAATCGCAGGAATGGCAAGAAGAAAAGAAAAATTTGCTGCAGTCTTTCGATCAAGACCTAAAAATAACCCTATACTTATACTCGTTCCCGAGCGAGATGTTCCAGGGATAAGCGCAAGTGCCTGAGCAACACCAATAAGCATCGCCGTAAAAAACGAAATCCTTTCATCGCGCAATACCGTACGCTCAACACGCGTAGAAACGACATCGGCAACATACAACACAATCCCCCACACAATAAACATCACACCCACAACCGGAAGAGTACGCCGCATCTCAAGCCAGTCATGCGCAAATATACCAAAAAGTCCAGCAGGAATCGTGGCAAGAAGAAGATATATCAACAATCGTCGTGCGGCTCGATTTCCTTTTTTGATTTCTTGTGTCCACGCAGAAATACGTGGCCACAAGGCAACAAACACCGCACCAAGCGTTGCGACATGAAGCGCAACATCAAAAGCAACACTATTTGTCTCCCATCCAAACACTGCCGGAAACAAAATAAGATGACCGGAACTTGAAACCGGGAGAAATTCAGTAAGGCCCTGAACAGCACCTAAAAGAATCGCTTGAACGATCGTCATAGAACAATCGGCGAGTCATCATCGGGTAAGGAAGGACGTGGCAACGAAACCGGCGCAGATACGTAACCACCCGTTTGATCACCGGGCTTCTTTTTGCGTTTTCGCTTACGCTTTTTCTTTTCTCCTTCAATTCCCATCACCAGAGACTCACGAACAGGATGCGCATGTTGCACAGACGCACTCACAGGCGAATTCTGGAGTGTTGCAAGCGGAACAGACTCCGCAACCGGATGAGGAATAATCACCCCATCACCAACTTTTACCGGCGCAGCATACTGCACCGATCCTCCAGCCTTTTTAACTTCACTTCGCGCTTTCCCTTTCTGGCGCTCAGCATCAACAATCACCTTACACTCCTCACAATAAAGAGGACGTGACTTATCAAGCTCAATGGGAAGCGTAAATTCCTTACCACACCTCGTACAGGTATATGCAAAACTATATTTCGCTTTTTTCGCCTCTTTCTTTGCATCAGAAACTTCTTTCATTTTTACATCAATATCCACTCCGTCCCCAAAGCCGCTCCACGCCATCACCCGATCTTCAATCATTTTTCTATTACCCGAATACCGCTCTCGAGACTGCTCAATAACTTTCTGTGTGCTTCCGGTACTTTGTGCAATAGGAGGAAGAGTTGCTGCAGAAAAAGGCTGGCTTGTCACACCATCAATCATGAGTTTAATGTAAACACCCGCACGAGGAAGCTCAATAATATCCTGCGCCAAAAAGCGAGGCATAAATTCAGGCTCAAGGTAAAGCGCATCCGGAGAACCCACACGAAACGAAACAATCGTTCCTACGTTACCAAATACAGCATCACGCACAGGTTCAGAAAGCTGAGCAATGTACTGGTGCGCCAAAATAAGATTAAGACGATATTTACGCGCCTCAGAAAGAATGTTGGCAAACGAATCTACGGCAAAGTTTTGAAACTCATCAACGTACAAATAAAAATCTTTACGAAGTTTTTCAGGCGTATCAATACGCTCCATGGCCGCAATCTGAATTTTCGTAATAAGCATTCCACCAAGCAAACGCATCGCTTCATCACCGTTACGACCCTTAGAAAGGTTCACGATAAAAATCTTCTCTCCATCCATGACTTCACGCAAATTAAGCGAACTCTTTGCTTGTGCAACAATGTTACGAATAACCGCAGAAGAAATAAATTGACCAACCTTGTTTTGAATAGGCGCAACCGCTTCAGAAGCAAACTTTGCATCATAGGCCGCAAACTCTTGCACCCAAAACTGCTTTACAATCGGATCTTTTACATTTCGAACAATTTCTAAACGATAATCTTTATCGGATAACATGCGGTTAATACCGAGCAGCGTCGTTCCTGGAGTATCGAGCAATGCCTTCACGGTATTGTTCATGATGTACTCCATACGAGCACTCCACACATTTTCCCAAATTTTCTTAAACACCGACAAAAGAGAAGAGGAGATGCGCTCCTTTTCTTCTACCAATAAATCATGCGGCAACTCATGGTTCACCTCAAGAACATTGAATCCAATGGGATTATCAAAATCAGCAGGGTTGAAGTACACGACGTCGTTAATGCGCCATGCGGGAATAAAATCCAAAAGCTTTTCAGCACCATCTCCGTGAGGATCAATATAACAACACCCGTGGCCCGCATATACATCAGACAAAAACATGTTCTCAAGCAACGTACTCTTCCCCATACCCGTCTTTCCAATCACATACATGTGACGACGACGGTCATCGGTCTTAATACCAAATTTACGCATGGCATTACGAAAATTAGTCTGCGCAAAATATGCGACATGTTTTTCATGATCATACGCAAAAGGTCCCGAGGCTTCAGGTGCGTGTGCTACGGGTTCATCGTGAGCATCGTGCGACATACTTACACGGGCAAATTATCGGGAGGTGCAGAGTCATCCCCTGCTTCATGAAGGTTTCCATGAGGACGAGAAGGATGCGGAACGCCAGGAATGTAGGGCTTTTCAGGAATTTCTGCAGGAACGGCATGCGTAGTTCCTTGTTCTGTACGACGCTCAAGATAAACGCGACGCCAATCATCTGATGTTGGCTCGGCGATAGGCTCGCTTCCCATACGAGAAAGCGGAGCGGAAGGAAGCGTATTCGGAGCCTCGGAGCGACGTGCGCCCATTGCCGTAAGAACCGGCGTACGGGCATCAGCGGATGGAAAATGGAAAAGCGTTGCAAGCTCTTCAGCATTCAAAATACATGGCGTTGCACCCGCACCAAAAGAACGCTTTTTAAAACGCTTTGCAAGAATTCCCTGCTTTTTCCCCATAGACCACGCCTGCCAAAAATAATCTTCTTTTGGAATCGAAGGACCATGCGCACCCAACTGGTTCATAATGGGACTGTTGAATGGTTGAAAAGAACCCTTTATACCCGCAGCAAAAACACCCTTACGGAACTTCGTTTTAGGACCCACACCAATCCAACGAATCTTCACACTCCATCCCACCTTAGAAATTTTTTCAGCAACACCATCAATTTGTATCTTTTCTGCAGCATCTAAACGAAACATCTTAAAATCATCGGGCTTTTTCTCAACTTTCTCAGCACCCCCGCCAAGTGTAAGACCGGCAACTTGTTCAAGAACACCAAAGGGAAGCCAAAAGAGTCCATCGATAGCACTCAAAATACCACCCTTCTTGGGGGCTTTTTCTTCTTTTCCCATAATCTTCCCCAAATATCCTAATCCTTCCTTTACCCATGCCTCATCTTTTGGTGGACGAATAATAATCTGGAGCCACAAATGCTCACCAGGCTGCATTTTTCCCATGAGTTCGAGAAGTGAAAGAAGAGGATCTTTAAAACGATTCTCTTTCTCACCTTGATGTTCAAAATCTTCGTACGTACGAATAGGAAGATAATTTGGCTTTGCAAGAGTTATTTCGCTCCCAAAAAGATCTTGATCATCATTTGGATATTTTGAAGCGATCATGCCGGTATAGTCCGGAACCTCGAGAATCTGAGCCTCAGGATACTGGGCGTACAAATCTGCTTCAAGAATGTCTCGATACTTCTCCTGAGTACGAATAACGAAAGAAATATCTCCCCCATTGCTCACAATTTCAAAAGAAAAACGAGCCTGCTCTTTTCCGAGTAACCAAACTTCCTTCCAAGTAAGACCGCTTTTCGCACCGGCAAGGTTAGAAAAGAAGTTTTCCATACCCTTTGGAGTCTGAATGCTCGTTTGAGGAACGCGAACTTCAAGATTAATCCATTTGAGGTGGTGTTCAAACTGCTCCTGCTTATAATCAAGCCAGAGGTGAGAAAAACCCCAAATAATAACCCCTAAAATAGGGATTGGGCCCACAATAAGCAACGCGTACGCGGCTAAAACGTCTGAAGGCGTTACTGCAAAAAAATGTGCAGCCGCGGGAGGGAGGTTAAGGGCAATGCCAAGCATATTCATGGTATAGGATAGCATAGTGGAAAAGAAGAAAGACTACAGATAACAAATAAAAGATAAAAGACGGCAGAAAA
>JBBTSN010000119.1:0-11770 GCA_038078775.1 Patescibacteria group bacterium
GGGTACAGTGTGAAAAGTAGGGCTCTCCGGTGTGCCTTGTTTGGCCGCGATGTGCCTCTTCGGCGTATGTGTACGCTTTTTTAACAAGCTTAATATCGGCCGGAGTGTACCGGCTATCAAGAAGAGCTACTAAGTCCTCAATGAGGAGGGGCATGTACTTCTCAACATACTCCCTCAAAAGCACGTCGTAAAGACTGCTGTGCATGATATGATTCTTTCATCTATGACCGTGAACGGAATGGCTCAACTCCAAGATGTTTTTACCGATGCGCGGGCGTATGGCGCACGTTTGGCACAACTTCTTGCCTCTTCTACATTGCCTGAGGATGTGCAGAATGCGTGGGCTGCACTTGTGCCTTCAATGACGCTTTCGCACATGCAACATTTTGAGCTTTTGCTTCGTGCACACATGGACGGCAAGGTGCAGGGTGTGCTTGAAGATGCTTTTTTGGAGATTCGTGCAGAGATTACGAAGCATGAATTGGCAACAGCAGGTGCTACGTACAAAGCACATGTTGAGCTTGATGCAATTGAAAAACAGCTTGATGCACTTGAGCGTGCAGGTGGAAAACGAACTGAATAATGTATGGGAAAAAAAATAATAAGCGACTCAAAAAGAAGAAAACGTGAATCTCGAGGGGATGCTGTTGATGTTCAAGAAGGGTCAACTAGCCTTTTAAAGATTTTTGCCCTTCTTGGAAAAGCAAAGGCGCTTATTGAAGCAGCAAAGAAGAATGATGGACGGATAGATACGAGTGAAGCTGCGGATATTTTTAATAAGCTCATTCCCTCTCTTGAAAAGATTGGAGGGCAAAAAATACAAGGAAATATTGTTAGAATAAGAGCAAGATATCAAACGCTTGTTCAAGCTATTGAGTCTGTGCCGCTTGTTGCTCATGTTTTGAAAGATGCTTATCCGGCATTTTTTGTTCTTTTTCAAGAAGACAAGGTTGCTGATACTGCTGTAAACCCTGACGTTTTAGATACATCTGTTTCTGAGGACGATAAGCTTTCTGAGGATGATGTGGATACTGATCCTGATGTTCCTTTTAGGGATGGTGTTTACGAACCTCCGGAAGATAATGATTTTGATGGTGAGGCCATGGATGCAGATCTTGGTGAAGAAGAGCCTGAGGCTGGAGAAAAGCCCGAGACCGGACCTGAAGAGCAACGCGAGCGTCGTAAGCGAGTGGATGCGCTTCTCGCAAGTATTTCTGCGCAGGATTTTTGGCGTGATGGCATTCTTGATTTTACTGAGGATGAAAAATCGCTCTTTGAATTTTCTCGAGATGAGCTTCGAAGAAATTATATTCGTTTTAAGCTTTTTTTAGATGCCGAAACCGAGGGCATCTTCTTTGATCGTCTTGTTGTGCAGAGTCGTAATCCTAATGAAGCTCGAAGAATTCTCCGTGAAATTCTTGCAGAGATTAAGGGCCTTACGGTTGATCAGCGACGAGAGATTTTTGCTGAGGAGAAGGTGATGGTCGAGGTAGGGTGGGAAGAGGACGAGGACCCCGAGGCTCCCGGTCCAGATAAGAAGGGTGCCTCTGGTTCAGGGGCACTTCCTCCACCTCCTCCTGAGTCTCCTAAGGGTTCTCTGCTACCCGATCCTGAGCCCGGCCCTTCTCCTGAGCCTGGTCCTATTCCTCCCCCTGACGCTGAGGCGAGTAAGGGCAAAAAAGGTTCTTTTGAATCTGAAAAAGAAACCGTTTGGGCACGTATGCGTAATTGGGCACGTCCAATTACTGATTCGGATATGTATCGTGTGCACATGAAGGGTGAGAAAACTCGTGCTGAAATGTATGGTTATGCGCCAACGCTTTCTCGTCCTGCAATGGTTACGGGTGCGGTTCTTTCTGGGGCGTTGAGTTACTTTGGTGCAGCATTTCCCGTCGATGCTCTTCGTTATTTGGGGCAACGATTTTATGTTGGTAATGAACGTGATGAGATTTCGAGAGCGTTTCATGCTGCTTTAGAGGAGCGAAGAAAGCGTGAACTGAGCGCTTCAGAAAGTGCTGACGTACAAGAGCGAAGCGATGCGCTGAAGGAACGAGTTTTTGTTTCGCGGTATCTCACCGATCCTCAAAAGAAAGAGTTGCTTGATAAGCTTAATGATCAGAAAAAGCAATTTGATGCATCTACATCTCCTAATAAGGAACATCTTACTCGTGAAGTCGGGCGTATTCTTGAGCATACAATTCGTACGCGTATTACTGGTGAGAAAGTTGCAAAAGAATTTGTGAACAGCTCACTTGTTGCAACAAATCTGCTCTTTCCTGTGAGTGGCGCTAACTTCTTGCGTGCCCCTGCTTATGGGGTGATTTCTCTGTTCGAACGCTGGCGTCGTTTGACTCGCGAAATGCCTGAATCGAAGGCGGGTGATCGTTTGCGGGCTATGGTTTCAGGTGGATTTAATGAGTATTTTGATCAGTTAAAGGGAAATAAGGGTAGTTTAGCGCAAGCCGCGGCATTTGGTACTATTGCGCGTTTTGTTGGCATGAATGTGACACTTGTTGAATCTGTTGCGGCATCTGGTTTCGTTGGCGATTTGTTGCAGGCATGGGAGGGTAGAGAAGCTGCATACCCATCTTACGCTCCTGACGTACGTGACGGTACCTTAGATATTGATTTTGATGATGAGCCTGTTTCTGATGACGACTCTGAGGGCGATTCTGTGCCTGATGAAAAAATTCCTGTTCCAGATGTTTCTCCTGAACCTGATGTTATTATGTCTCCCGATCGCATTCCCGAGGAGGCGCTCGTTACCAAGGGTGACGGGATTACACAGGCGCTTCTTTCCGCGGTTGAAGCGCGTCCTGAGCTTTTGGATGTTGCTGAACGAGGCGCATTGAATGATGATTACACCGCCGCACTTCTTATGCGCCGTATGGCGGCAAAGGATGGATTACTTGATTACTGGATTAGTGAAAAAGCAATAGGTGAGCTTGCGATTGTTCCTGTGTATGATACTGAAGGTGTGCCTCACATTACCTTCTTAAATCCTGAAACGGGTACGGCATACTCTGTTGCAGAATTAAAAGATTTGGGATGGTTGGTGAAAGCTCCGAAATAAAAAAAACCGACGATTTTGTCGCGTCTGTAGGGAACGGTTTGAAACCGTTCCCTACGTTCGTAAACGAATCGTCGGTTTTTTGTTTACGTTCCTTTTCGTCTTCGGAAGGTCTTTTTTGGTGATGCCGCTTTTTTTACGAGCATTTCTATAGCTTGATCGAGTGTAACGGAGAGCGGGTCTATTTTTTTGTTAATGGTTGCATTTGTTTTTCCGTCGGTAACGTACGGGCCAAAACGACCATCTTTTACGAGAATCTCAGTTCCTGTTTCCGGATGCTTTCCGAGATTTGCAAGTGGTGTGAGCATTCGCTCCTTGCGTTCTTTGGTTTCGCTCATGATGCGAATTGCGTCTTCGAGGCTTACGGTGCGCGGATCAATTCCTGGGGGGAGTGATGCGTTTATTGTTCCTGCTTTGAGGTAGGGACCGAAACGACCATCGTTTGCAACGATGTCTTCACCTGCGGCATTTTTTCCTACGGTACGAGGGAGAATGAGCGCATTGAGTGCATCTTCGAGTGTTGTTCTATCGACGAGTGCATCCTTAGGAAGACTTGCACGACGTGGTTTTTCTTTTCCTTCTTCCTCTTCGCCAACCTGCACGTATGGACCAAAACGGCCGCTTTGTACAAAGACGGGAAGATTGGTGGATGGATCGTTTCCGAGCAACCGTTTTTTGCTAATATCTTCTTTGCTGAGTTCTTTTGTTTTTGTTTCGATTGCAGAATGGAATGGTTCGTAGAATGCTGAGAGAACGGTTTTCCATTCGTTTTCTCCATCTGCAATTTCGTCTAGTTTTCCTTCCATTGATGCGGTGAATTCGTAATCTACCACGTTCGGGAAATGTTCTTTGAGGAGATCGGAGACCACAAATGCAATATCTGCAGGTTGGAGGCGATTGTTGTCATCGCGAAGAATGTAGCCGCGGTCGGTGATGGTTGCAATGGTTGGTGCGTAGGTTGATGGGCGGCCGATACCGTATTCTTCGAGTGATTTGACGAGTGTTGCATCTGAGTAGCGTGCGGGAGGCTCGGTAGTGTGTTTTTCTGAGAGTACCTCTGTTGGTTTTCCGATCGATTCTTTTTCTTTGAATTCGGGGAGGATTTTATCGTCAGTTGCTTTCCAGACTTTCATGTAGCCGGGGAACACCACGGTTGCGCCTGTTGCGCGGAAGGTCATGTCTTCGGCACTCAGATCGATTCCGGTACGTTCAATACGCGCAGGAGGCAACTGAGAGGCAACTGTGCGGCGCCAGATGAGGTCGTACAGTTTTTTCATGCCCGCATCGGCATCAGACTCTTTGAATTCTGCTGCGGTGATGTTGACGTCGGTGGGGCGAATTGCTTCGTGAGCTTCTTGTGCGCCTTTTTTATTGGTTTTGTATCGTGTTGGACCTTTGGCGTACTCGGCTCCAAATGTTTTTTGAATATAGGTTTGCACTGCAGTAAGGAATTCCTCGCTCAAATTGGTGGAATCGGTACGCATGTAGGTGATGCGACCGGTTTCGTAGAGCTTTTGCGCGAGTGTCATGGTTTGTTTTGCGCTCATGCCTAAACGATTGTAAGCCTCCTGTTGGAGAGTCGACGTGGTAAGTGGGATTGGGCACTTTTTCTGTACTTGTTTTCGTTCAACTGAAGAAACGATAAAAGATGCCTTACGTGCGGCTTCTGCGATGCGCGTGGCAATGTCTTCTTTGTCGAGCTCGGTTTTATCGAGTGATTTTCCGTTGAGTGCGGAAAGTTTTGCTTCAAACGGTGTGCTGTTTTTTTGGAAGGTGGCATCGATGGTCCAGTAGTCTTGGGTTACGAATGCTTGGCGTTCTTTTTCTCGCTCTACAATGATGCGTACGGCGACTGACAGCACGCGTCCTGCAGAAAGACCGCGGCGCACCTTTTTCCACAAGAGCGGAGAGAGTTCGTAGCCTACAAGGCGATCGAGGATGCGTCGCGTTTGTTGTGCATCAACAAGTTTAATATCAATCGTGCGTGCTTCTTTAAGCGCGCGCTCAATGGCTGATTTGGTGATTTCGTGAAAGGTAATGCGCTTTGCTTTTGCGGGGTCAATATTGAGCACTTCCGCAATGTGCCATGCAATTGCTTCTCCTTCGCGGTCTTCGTCGGTTGCGAGGTAGACTTCGCTCGCTTTTTTTGCGGCATTTTGGAGCGCTTTTACTTTGTCTTTCTTTTCAACGGGAACCTCGTAGGTTGGTTCAAAGCCATGCTTTACATCAACGCCTATTTTTCGTGCGGGAAGGTCGCGAATATGACCAAACGAAGAGAGGACTTCGTAGCCTTTTCCGAGGAATTTACTAATAGTTTTAGCCTTTGTAGGTGACTCAACGATGAGGAGGATACTCATAGGGAACGAGAGAGTAATGGCCGTTTTTTAGTGCAAGGTATCCTTCAATCTCCCAGATATTGAGGATTCCTGCAACTTCAGCCCCTTTTTCTTGCGCATATTCTACCAGGGAATCAAACATGCGTGGTTGTTGGAGAAATGCCCAAAGTTTTTCGTGAAGAGGAGTGGGGAGTTGGACTGGGGGAAGTGAGAGGACCTCTTGTATAGGTTTTGGGATTGAGGTCTCCGGCCCTATTGCGCCGTAGGTTCGGAGGAGGATTGAAGATGATTGAGAGGGATTTTTTGGTGCTTTAGGGGCTGGGTATTCTTCTGGATTAGGAATGTTCAGGATATCGTAGACAGAAGTGCATAATGTAGCCCCCTCCCTTATGAGCTTGTGGCAACCCGCACTTGCCATGCTTGTTATTGGTCCTGGAACGGCAAAGACTTCTCGGTTTTCTTCGAGAGCTTTTTGTGCGGTTACGAGTGATCCACTTTTTATCTTTCCTTCAATGACGAGGGTACGCTTTGCTATTCCTGCGATAATTCTATTTCTTATGGGAAAGAAATAATTTTGTGGCTGCGTATGCGGGATACACTCGCTTATTACTGCTCCTTTGTTTGCGACAATAAGATCTCTGAGTTCTTTTTCTCGACCATTTATACAGGGGTGTCCGCCTGCAAGTACGGCAATTACTGCGCCGTTTGCGCTACATGCGCCTCGAATGGCGTGTTCGTCTATTCCGTATGCGAGTCCAGAGACAACACCGATGTGTTGTTCTGCGATTTCTTTTCCAAAACGGAATGCCTGGGATTTTCCGTAAGCCGTTGCTTCTCGCGATCCCACGATGGCACACCATGAGGCTGCACTGGGAATATTTCCTTCAACAAATAGGAGTATTGGTGGATCGTGAATCTCCTTAAGAAGAACGGGATAGTGTTCGTCTTCTTGTGTTATGACGTGTAATCCTTCTTTTCTCACTATTTTTTCATAGAATTCGCACGGTTCCTTTTTCTTCCACATAAGAAAATCTTCTACCCATTGCGGATGCGTTGGAAGACGATCAAGTAACTCTTCGCGTGAAGTTGTGAATACACGTGATCGATCCGGAAAATTTTGGGCTACTTCTCGTGCAATTCGTGGCGACCAGTGAGGGGAAAAAACGAGTGCGATGTCGTGAGTGATACTCATGCAAGCGGGGAGCTTGGGAGGGTGTTGATCGTCTGTGCTTGTAGCTTACCATGCGCCAAATTGAGCGCGATTTCTGCAGCCGTGGAAATGATTTTTGGAATGTGTGGCGCTTCTTCTGTTGGGAATGGACTGAGCACCCAATTTTCTAGAGGAATATTGGGCGGGTTTGCTCCAACGCCCATGCGCACGCGAAGAAATTGTTGTGTGCCAATACTCGCAATGATTGACTTGAGTCCGTTGTGGCCACCTGCGCCGCCCTCGGTTCTTGTTCTGAGAGTTCCTGTAGGAAGATCAACGTCATCTAAAATGACGATAAGATGTTGGGGTTCGATGTGGTAACGATGAAGAAGAGATGCCACTGCTTTTCCTGAATCGTTCATGTATGTTTGTGGCTTTGCGAGAATGAGTTTTTGGTTATCATGATGTGTTTCTGCAATTTCGGCGAAAAGATCAGTTTTGTTTTTCCATGAAGCATCGCAAAGTTTCGCGATAGCTTCTACTGCAAGAAAACCCACGTTGTGCCTGGTAGTGAAATATTTTTTTTCCGGATTTCCCAGACCAATTATGAGGAACATATGAAGTTGGGAAGTTATGAAGTATGGAAGAGATGAGGCAAGGAAGACCCTGACGATAGGAAAGGTCTCGAGAATGAGGAGAAGGAGGATCTTACAAGGGGATTTTCTCTGGATCCTTCCTGCCGTCAGGATCTTTCACATCTTCCCAACTTCATTACTATTACTCAATACGTTGTGTGGGACTTCTTTCCTGTTTCAACGCGAATGCGGATAGGCGTTCCGGTAAAGTCGTATTGTTCCCGGAGAATGTTTTCAAGGAAGCGCAAATATGAGTCTGCAAGCGAATCTTTGCGAGAGAGGTTGACGATGAGCGTGAATGTTGGAGGATTTACGCGTGATTGGAAGAACTTGGTAACTTTTGGATGTTTTACGCCTTTTCCGCGACTTGGTTTGTGGCGCGAAATTGCGCGAGACATGAAGCTTTTTGCCTCCTCGTCGGAGAGCTGTGTAAAGCGTGTAGTGAATACGTGGTTTACAAGTGTGTATACGTCTTCAGCGCGCTGGCCAGTGAGTGCTGAGGTAAAAAGAACGGGCGCGTGTTTGAGTTGAGGCAAAAAACCGCGCACGATTTTTTCGTGTTTGTTGATGGTTGTGGTGGTTTTGTGCGGAATAAGATCCCACTTGTTTGCAATGATGATAGTGGAGATTCCTTCTTCTGCGAGAACTCCTGCAAGATGACGGTCTTGTGCGGTGACGCCGCGGGTAATGTCGAGTACGAAAAGTGCAACATCGGCACGAGCGACGGTTTCGAGTGTTTTGTCGACGCCTACTTTCTCAAGATGTGTTCCTGAGCGAATCATACTTGCGTGTTTGCGTATGCCTGCGGTGTCGATGAATTGGTAAATGTGGTTGTCGTGTTCGATTGTTACATCGTTTGGTTGGCGTGTGGTGTGGGGGAGGTTTGCGGTAATGAAGCGTTTTTGCCCAAGAACTGCGTTGAGGAGCGTTGATTTTCCTACGTTTGGTTCGCCAAACACTGCGACGCGAATAGGGCTTATGATTTCAATCGGTGCAGGAGGAATGTTCGCCTTGGTAAGTACTTCTGTTGCTACCTCGAGCACGTCTCCAACGCCTACGCCCTGTTTTGCGCTTACCGGAAGAGGGAGCGCGAGTGGCCATGCTCTCCATACGCTATCGTTAATGGAATGACGAATTGCAGCATTGTCTGCCTTGTTTCCAAGAACAATAACGGGCTTTTTGAGTACCTTCAATCTATTTGCGATGGTAAAATCATCTGGAGATGGGGGAGCGGTGAGATCGACCACGAAAAAGATTGCATCAGCTTCTTTGATGGCAATTTCTGCTTGTTCAATAATACTTGCTTCGATTTCATTGAGACGATTTGCGTCGAGTCCGCCGGTGTCGATGAGGCGAATAACGTGACCCCGCCAAAGACAATCGGCTTCAAAGCGATCTCTTGTTGTCCCTGGAATATCGGAGACGAGAGACTTTTGTTCTTCGATCATGCGATTGAAGAGGGATGATTTTCCCACGTTGGCACGACCAATGAGTGCAACGCGCGGGGCTTTAGTAGGCATAGGATGAGGACATAACTAAGGTTCCTGAATTTTCACCCAAGATGACGACGAAATCCGCACTTTCTTCGGTACGATAATTTGCTAAACTTGAGGCGTCCCAAATGGCATCTGGAGAAACCTCTTCTGCCTTGAGCGCGCCGGCGCTTGTCATGATGACGTCGGCATTTAAGTAATCTTTGAGCGCGGCGAGTTCTTTGTCTTTTGCGCCTTCGGTAAAATCAAAAATGGTTGTTGTGGTCCAGGAAGTGCTTGATGCGTTGCCAATGGCGATGATGCCATAGCCAGAGCTTTGTAGCAGTTGTGCGGTTTGTGAGGCGAGGCCAACTTCTTTTGTGCCGTTTTGAATTTCTACCGTAATGTTTGGTGTTGGTGCGCTTTGTGGTGCGGTGCTTAGTATTGTGCTACTCGGAGAAGATGTAAAAATGTTATTTGCAAGTGCTTGGAACTCGCTCCAGTCTTCTTTGCGAGGCCATAATACGTATGCTGCACCGAGATAGCTGTTGTACACGAGTCCACTCGCGCTATCGATGACATGTGAGGCAATGGAGTCGGTTTTAATATCGTCAGCGTATTTTGCGAGTGCGATCATGTCCCATGCGGACATATTGGTTGTAACGTTGTCACGTACGATGTTTACGACATTTTGGAGTTTGGTTGGATTGAGGAGAACACCTAGAGAGAGTGCCTTTTCTTTCCATGCAAGGAGGACTTTTTGTTGGCGTGCGGCGCGTGAAAAGTCTGAGCCTTCGCCGTTATTTCCGTGGCGGGAGCGTGCGTATTTGAGCGCAGTTGCGCCATCAAGATGAGTCCAGCCTTGGGTAAATGAGAGGACTTCGTAACGACATCCGTAGGGTGACCCTGTTGAGACTTCGACGACTTGTTCTTGAGGAGTTTCTGTAGTTTCTGGTTCTTCGGTGGCTTCTGAATATCCACATGTTGCGTTTTCCATTCCATCAATAGGGTATTGCGAATCGGTGAACGTGTTGTCGACGTAGACATCGACTCCTCCGATAGCATCAATAATTTCTGAGAAGCTTGAAAAGTCTACTTTTATGGTGTAGTCGACGGTTTCGTCCATGATGGTTTCAATGGTTTCAGTGATTGCTCCAATGCCTGATCCTGCGGCATCTTGTTCTGCGTAGGCATTTACCGCGTTTATCTTTGTGTATCCGTGCCCTGGAACTGCGAGGGTGAGGTCACGGGGAATAGAGATCATGCCAACTTCGCCGGTAGAAGGCTTGAAGCTTCCGAGGATCATGGTGTCGGTGAGTTCTGCGCCTGCATGTCCTGCTCCACCAATACCGAGGAGAAGAATATTAATGCGGTCGTCAGCCGCGGCATCGGATGATCGTTCTCCTGCGCCTACAAGGTGACGAAGCGATGCAAAGAGTGAAACACTCCCGTCTATTTCACTTGGGGAGGTGTGCGCAATGCCGTATGAAAAAAGCCCAATACCGAGCGCGGAGAGAATAACGGCGAAAAAACACAAACGCAGGGCGTAGCGTGGTTTTTTAGGTGGATTTTCATGAGAAACAGGATCTGTTTTTGGTGAAAATTCCCGCTGTGGTTTGAGGAAATCTACTGATTCGTGCTCGTGCATACACTTCAAGAAGAAGTATACCTTAACAGAAGAGGGTAAAAGAGGATAGCTTGCGCCTTATGCTATTCTTGAGGCATATGCCCAACCCTTCCTCCTCTTTTTGGCCACAGTGGAACGATCAGCCTGTGTTTACGGTACTCCTTACCCTTCTTCTTGCTGCCGGCGTGCTTTGGCTTGGAGCCGAAGCGTGCAAGGCGTTTCAAGAATCTTCTCGTGTAGGTTATGGTGAGCAAATGGCACCAAGTATTTCGGTAAGTGCTGAAGGTACTGCGGTTGCCAAGAATGACATTGCCACCGTTGATATTGGCGTAACGAAGACTGCTCCTGCGGCTTCTGATGCCCAGACCATGGCAATTGATGCGATGAATGCGCTTACGGCGGCTATGAAAGATCTTGGTATTGCGGCTGATGATTTGCAAACGTCCTCCTATGATGTCTATCCACAGTATGATTACGAACAGTCTCCTGCGGTGATTGTGGGATATGAAGCGAGCCAGACGCTTACGGTGAAGATTCGTGAGAGCGAGCTTGTAAATACCGTGCTTGGGAGAGCGGGTGAGCTTGGTGCTACAAACATTGGCAGTTTACATTTTGAAGCCGATGACGATACTCAAGCAACGAATGAAGCTCGAGAAGAAGCTATTGCAAAGGCTCGTGCACAGGCAGAAGCAACCGCCGAAGCAATGGGTGCAACGCTTGGTGAAGTCGTTTCTTATTCTGAAAGCATGGGAGGTTCTGAGTATCCGTATTACCGGTCGTACCTTGAATCGAGTGATAGCATGGTTGCAGGAGCTATGCCTGATGTACAAATGGGGCAAAGTGAGGTGCAGGTGTACGTGTACCTTAATTATGCAATTAAATAGCTGAAGAACAAGAAAGAAAAAAAGATGCCCGAGTGGGTGTCTTTTTTCGTTTATACTGTTTCTCATATGGTAGATTGTATTGTGAGTATTCATGCACATGAAATTCTTGATTCTCGTGGCAATCCCACGGTGAATGTACAAATTTCTTTGAAGAGTGGGCGTACGGGGAGTGCGTCGGTTCCTTCTGGAGCATCAACCGGTTCTCATGAAGCGCTTGAATTGCGCGATGGAGACAAAAAGCGTTATTGCGGACTTGGGGTACGCAAGGCGGTGCATCATATTCATGATCGTATTGCTCCTGCGCTTAAAGGCATGGATATTCAAGACCAACGAGGGATTGATGACGCAATGCGTATTTTGGACGGAACGCTCAATAAGCGTTCGCTTGGCGCAAATGCGATTTTGGGAGTTTCACTTGCCGCGGCACATGCGGGCGCACGGAGTGCGGGAGAACCGTTGTATTCATCTCTTCGTGATGCATTTGGACTTTCCTACAAAGGATTTCGTTTGCCTACGCCACTCATGAATGTTTTTAATGGTGGACGTCATGCGGATACGAACTTAGATATGCAGGAGTTTATTATTATTCCGCATAA